>JBDLIJ010000122.1:0-9856 GCA_039714935.1 Bacteroidota bacterium
CAACCCTTTAATTCGTAATCCATAATTCGTAATACCTTTTTCCCTACTTTTGTTATCCTTATTTCGCAAACCAACAAAACAAACACAATATGTTTCAAGCACATGTATATGCAGCCCGCAGAAAGCAACTGCGCGAATCCTTATCAGGTGGCGTTGTCCTCTTACCGGGCAACGATGAAGCCTCCATGAACTACCCTGCCAATACCTATCACTACCGCCAGGACAGTGATTTTATCTATTATTTCGGACATGACCATGCCGGGCATTCAGGCATCATCGATGTGGATGAAGGAAAAGATTTTCTCGTGGGTGACGACCTCACCATGGACGACATTATCTGGATGGGCACTCAGGCGGGCATGAAAGAAAAAGCTGCCCAATGTGGCACTGAAAATATACTTTCCACAGGGAAGCTGAGTGAGTATATCCAGGATGCCATTAACAAAGGACGAAAAGTGCACATCCTGCCCCCCTATCGCGGTGACCGTTGGTTGTCGCTGGAAGAAATTTTCGGCATGAAACATGGTGAGATCAAGCAATTCATATCCGAAGAGCTGATAAAAGGCGTAGTTAAAATGCGCGAGGTGAAAGATGAAGGTGAGATCATTGAGATAGAAAAAGCCGTTGATATAGCCTACCTTATGCATACCACCTCCATGAAGATGGCCATGCCGGGTGTGGTGGAACAGGAAATTGCAGGAGCCGTTGAAGGCATCGCCCTCTCTCATGCCGGGCCCGTTTCTTTTCCGGTAATTCTTAGTGTTGACGGACAAACATTACATAACCATAATCACCACAATATTTTAAAAGAAGGACGTATGATGGTGACCGATGCAGGATGTGAAGTGCAATCGGGTTATTGCAGCGATATCACTCGTACCGTACCGGTCGGGGGAAAGTTTAACACGCGCCAGAAAGAGATATACGAAATCGTTCTGAAAGCAAACCAGCTAACCATAGAGGCTATCAAACCCGGCATTCATTATAAAGACATACACCTGCTGGCAGCACGCACCATTGCAAACGGGCTGAAAGACCTCGGCATCATGAAAGGTGATATGGAAGAAGCCGTGAAGCAAGGAGCTCATGCCCTTTTCTTCCCGCACGGCCTTGGACATGCCATGGGACTGGATGTACACGACATGGAAGGCTTGGGAGAAAACTATGTCGGCTACGATGAAAGCATTCAGCGAAGTGATCAGTTCGGACTGGCATTCCTGCGTTTCGCAAAAAAACTGAAACCAGGCTTTGTGCTCACCGATGAACCAGGCTGCTATTTCATCCCGGCCCTTATCGACATGTGGAAGAATGAAGGCAAATTCACAGAATTTATCAACTATGACAAAGCAGAAACGTATAAAGACTTTGGCGGCATAAGAATAGAAGACGACATCCTTGTTACTGAAAACGGATACAGGGCGCTTGGGAAACCTATTCCGAAGACGGTGGGGGAAATTGAAGCCACTATGGCTTTATAACCCTTTTGAAGTTAGAAGTTAGAAATCCGAAGTTCGAGATTATGACAGGCCATATTTTATACAGGAATAAAAAGATCTGTTACCATGCCAGTGGCGAAGGGAAAGTGATTGTGTTGCTGCATGGTTTTCTTGAACAGATGAGTATGTGGAATTATTTTTCCAAAAAGCTTTCTGAAAAATATACAGTCGTTACGATTGACCTGCCCGGCTTTGGAAAAAGTGAATGCCTGGGGCCGGTGCACCTGATGGAGGAAATGGCAAGCGCAGTGAATAAAGTCCTGATACACTTAAATATCCGCAAATGCCTGTTAGTTGGCCACTCCATGGGAGGGTATGTATCTCTTGCCTTTGCAGCAATGTTTTCAGGCAAGCTAAAGGGGCTTGGGTTATTCCATTCCCACGCCCTGGCAGACACAGCTGAGGCCAAGGTTAACAGGGACAGGGCCATTGATGTGGTAAGATCAGATCATGGAGCTTTCATATTTAACTTTATCCCTGCACTTTTTGCTTCGGAGAATGTCGAGAAGTTCAGCAAAGAGATCCATCGAATGCACCGGGATGCTATCAGCACCTCGCCCGAAGCTATTGTTGCAGCACTTGAGGGAATGAAATACCGCACTGACAAAATAGATCTCCTCATCAGGGCCAGCTTCCCGTTTCTGTTTATCCTGGGGAAGAAAGACAGCCGCATACCCTTTGAAAAGACATTGGCGCAGGCGGCCCTACCTGCAACCAGCGAAGTCCTGGTCCTGGATAATGTTGGCCACATGGGCTTCCTGGAAGCACGCGAGATAACACTGAAAGCTGTTGAGGGCTTTGCTTCAAAGGTCTTTATGTAGCGATTCCAACAACAGACAGTGATCACCCTGCTTAAAAGCCTGCATTTATGTTAAGCAATGTTAAATGACAATCCGTTAATACTGAATTCACTATTTTTGCATCCTAAGCACTAAAGGAAACAAATCGAATGGCTAAAAATATTTCCGCTCAGGAAACCCTCAATCAGTCCCGGGACAAAAACAAGACTACAAAGCTCATTTTCCTCCTGGTGATTATAGTGTACACTTTTGCCTTGTATGCAAATACATTACGAAACACTTACTCTTTGGATGACTATATCATTCATGGGCAGGGCAAGCAACTTGTTGAGCAGGGCATACACTCCATTGGCGACATCTTTACGACTACCTACACATCGAAAAGCACTACCGACGGGCTGGATAAATCCTATGGTTACCGGCCAATGGTTCGGACATTGTTTGCACTGGAATACTCCATATTTGGCTTGAACCCCAGGGCCGGTCATATGATCAACATCTTGCTTTACCTTATTGTAGTGCTAATGCTATACAAGGTATTACAGCGAATACTCAGAGATTATTCTATCTGGTTTCCTTTTGTGATTATCCTATTATTCATAGCCCATCCGGTACATACCGAGGTAGTGGCCAGTCTGAAAAACCGCGATGAGTTGCTCAGTATGCTATTTTCTGTGCTCACATTGCAAATGCTTCTGAGGTATGCAGACAGAAACAAAATTACTTTCCTGATCATTGGCCTTATCAGCTATATCCTGGCCTTTCTCGCAAAACCAACGGCGCTCACTTTTTGGTTTATATTCCCGCTAACACTCTATTTCTTTACGGAAATGAAGCTAAAAAAAATAGGGATCATATGGGGCCTGCTTACTATTATGATCGTAATTGGCGGGATGATGCCATTCTGGTTCCTGGATAATATCAGGACATTCTCAATGATTGAGAACCCTCTTTATTTCGAAGACAGTATCTGGTATATCCTGGGGACAGGCATGTACAGCCTTGGTTATTATCTGAAGATACTCTTTGTACCTCATCCCTTATTGTATTATTACGGATACAATATGATCCCCCTGGTGAATCTGGGAAATATCTGGGTCATCCTCTCCATTTTGTTTCACCTGGGCATACTGTCGGTAGCCATATGGAAATTCCGGGAGAAACACATCCTTTCATATGCCATTTTCTTTTACCTCGTTACCATAGCAATGTTCAGTAATATTGTCCGACCGGCCCCAGGCATCATTGCTGAACGGTTTTTGCTGATCCCATCCATTGGTTTTGTAATGGTCATTTCATGGCTTATTTTCAGGCTTTTTAAAGCAAAGCCAGAGGCCTTAAGCAATTCAACAGCAAGGATCTTTATGGTGTTGATCGTAACAGGAGTGATCCTGGCGGCATACTCCTATAAGACTGTGAACAGGAATGAAAAGTGGTATTCAGAGCTTTCGCTTTACAGGGCAGATATGAAGCACCTTGAGAATTCGGTAAAAGCGCACGACTTGATGGGGACAAGCATGATGAGGACTATTGAGCGTGAGCTGTCGAAGCAGGTGAACGTAGCGAAGTTTCTGATGCCTGAAATTGAGAAGGCTATCGGTCATTTTCAACGTGCTGTGGAAATCTGGCCCGGACATACCTCTTCATGGAAAAACTTAGGAATGATCTATAATAATCCCCGCATTGCAGAACACCTTTTTGCCAGTGGAGATACGATCAAAGCCATGCAATTCAAAAGAAATGCCCTGAACAGCTTCAGAAAGGCTATCTCCCTTGATCCTGGTGATGGTAAGGCCCTCTTTAACCTGGGGTTGACTTATGAATTTGTAGGAGATCTTGACTCGGCGGCATATTATTATGATCAGTGTATAGCATTTAATGATAAGATCATCAATCCACGATCCCGGCTTGCCGACATCAGGTTCAGGCAAGGCTACGAGCAGGAGGCCATCCGCCTAAATAAAGAGATCATCCGCATAGATCCCGGAGAAGCGCTACCCTACGTCAGCTTTGGCAATTATTACATGATGAAAGGCGACACCTTAAAAGCAGTGGAAAGCTATGAGGAAGCGGCCAAACGAAACACACGTCCCGAGGTGTTTGCATTTCTTTCACAGTATTATCAGGATATGGGAGATTCAGAAAAGTCACAGTCCTATCGTCAAAAATATATGAATGCCACTCAAGCCCGGTAAACATGAAAGCATATATCAAGGCTATCAGTTATCACCTTCCTGAAAAGATCCTCACCAATGAAGATCTTTCCCGGGAGTTCCCCGACCTGAAGATTGATGAACTTACAAGGCTGACCGGGGTTAAAAAACGGCATATAGCTGCTGAAGAAGAAACGGCCTCTGACCTTGCATACCATGCAGCGGTCAGGCTCTTCGAAGAGCATAATATCAAGCCTGCCGAAATAGATCATATCATATTCTGTGCTCAGGGAGCGGATTATATCACACCATCTACATCATGTATCTTGCAGCAACGGCTGGGTATCCCTGAAGAAGCAGGATCGCTGGATATCAACCAGGGCTGCACAGGTTTTATTTATAGCCTGAGCGTAGCCAATGGCCTTATTGCAACAAACAGCGCTAAAAACGTGCTTCTGCTTACTTCGGTAAATATCTCCGAATTGATCCACCCAAAAGACAAAAGCAACCGGGCTATCTTCGGCGACGGAGCTGCTGCCACCCTGATATCTGCCAACACGGATACATCCGGTTCAGGCATTGGCAATTTTGTTTTCGGCACGAATGGAAAAGGTTTTGATGCCATCATCATCAAACATGGAGGTGCCCGCTATCCTGATTATAAATTTGCTGCGGATGATTATGTCGATGAGACCGGGAATGTACGCAACGACCGGAATTTTTACATGAATGGGGCCAGGGTGTTTACCTTTTCTGTTGAGATGGTGCCTGAGATGATCAAAAGATTATTTGATAAAGCCGGGATCAGTGAAAAGGATGTGGACCTGTATGTATTGCACCAGGCCAACCAGATCATCCTTGAAAGCATTTTTCGCAAGATGAAGATTCCGAAGGAGAAAACACTCTATCATCTGGAAGAATGTGGAAATACCGTGGCCTCAACCATTCCCATTGCTTTATATCATGCTATCATGGATGGAAAGGCAAAGAGAGGTGATACGCTGGTACTTGCAGGGTTTGGCGTTGGGTTTTCATGGGCGGGATGTGTGGTAAAGTACTAGGTGCATAACCTCACAGGTCGGGGACCTGTGAGGTCATTTATTTCGTAGCAGCTCAACCCCCTCCTCCACCAGCTGGTTTACCGAATTTTCTTTCAGAAAAGACTCAAGAGGCCATTCCACGCCAAACTGCTTGTTGACATCCTGCTCCAGGCTTACCGCAGTGATAGAATCAAGGCCATATGCTGACACCGGCTTATCGGGATCAATTTTTCCCGGGTCAATCTCAAGCCTCTGCGCCATCCAGTTGATCATCCACTCACGAAGGTATTCAGGGCGGAAGCCAATCTCAGAGGTGAGGCTTTCTTTATCCGGTTTCATTTCCCATGATGCCACTACATTTAGCTCTTTATTCACCCAGGCCTTTTTCATGGCAAAGCGCTGTATCTTGCCACTTGAAGTTTTCAGTGTGCTTCCTGTTCTGATCAGGGTGATGGCATGAGGTTGAATGCTAAACTCTGAAAAAACTGCACTACGAATAGCTTCAAAAACATCTTCTTCGGGAAGCTCACGCATATATGCGCGTTCAATTTCCATGGCAATAATGAGTTTCTCCTCACCAGCTATATCGGCAGAAAAGGCAGCGCTGGCATTTTGTCGCAAGGCTTCATGGCAACTTTCAATATGATGTTCAATATCATTTGGAAAGAAATTTGCCCCCCTGATGATAATAAGATCTTTCAGACGGCCGCTAACGTACAACTGTCCATCGCGTATAAATCCGAGATCACCGGTACGCAGCCAGGGGCCATTAGCTGTACCCGCAATATAAGCATTGAAGGTATATTCAGTGTCTTCCCTATCTTCCCAGTATCCTTTAGCCACCGATGGACCTTTCACCCATACCTCACCTATTTCTCCGAGGGCAGAAGGGTTTCTTGTTTCCGGATGGATAATTGCCACTTCCATACCAATCCAGGGGTAACCACAGGCTGTCAGTGTCCGGCTGTCGTAACCTTGCCGGGCAGGCACTACCCTGTTCGCTTCCAGCGATCTTGAATCTGATTCAAAATATACCGGTTCCGCACGAAAATCACCCCCACACACGATCAGCACCGATTCAGCCATGCCATATACAGGAAACAACTGTGAAGATTTAAATCCTGCCCCTTTGAATTTCTTTGCGAAGCTTTTCATGGTCATATCCCTGATCGGCTCGGCACCGCAATATAATGTTCTCAGACTGCTCAGGTCAAATTCGTTTGATTCTTCTTCTGTAACCTTCTCAATGCTATAATCAAAAGCAAAATTCGGGCCGCCACCTGTTGTAGCTTTATATTTTGCTATCGACCTGTACCAGTTTGCCGGATTTTTCAGAAATGCCAGGGGCGGAATGATAACATTCAGGGCGCCAAGGTAAGCAGCCTGTATCAGGCCGCCAATTAATCCCATATCGTGAAAATTCGGAAGCCAGTTAACACCAACAGAGTTCTCCTCCAACCCAAATGATTGTTTAATGAATTCCGAATTATGTATAATATTCCCATGGCTGACCATTACACCATTGGGTGTACCTGTTGAGCCCGATGTATATTGCAACAGTGCAAGGTCATCCTCTTCAATTCCCGGATTGGACCATTCAGTTGATTTGAGGGGATCGATATTTTCATAGATCAACATTGTCCTGATCTGATGCATCCCATCCATCATCTCATATTTGATCAGGTCATCATGTATACCCTGTATAGCAATAATGAATGCAGGCTTTGAGTCATCAACGATTGCCTTAAAGCGCTCATTTGCCTTATTCCTTTTAGGCGGATATGTGGGCACAGCGATCATCCCCGCGAACAGGCAACCGAAGAAAGTGGTGATGAATTCAATACCCGTAGGAAAAAGTAACAAGACCCTGTCTCCCTTTTTGCCGCTTTCCAGCAGAAATGCAGCAATCGCCTTTGCCTTTTTGATCATCCCGGCATATGTAATGCTGTCTTTTTCATTGATACCATCTTCCAACAAGATATAAACTACCTTATCCGGAATATTTTGCTCATGTTGAAGCAAGCGTTCAACCATGGTTGAGGCAGGCAACTCAGTTCCTGCCATGCTTGAACTAAGTATTTGTGGAATAATTTTGTCCATCAATAAATTCTCAATTTTATTTCTTTTCACCCTGAGTCCCTTTAAAGAGCTCAGGGAACTCTTTTGCCACATCCAATGTTTCATCCCTGCCTTCGAAACAGAAATTGCGAAGCTGCAAATTAGACGAAAAAGCCCAGGCCGAAGAAGTTGCATTTTTGGTAACTTTCAGGGTTTTCAGGAACTTCTTTCTTAAGGTCTTCAAGTCGTACAATCGCTCCCAGTTTTCTGTTACAGAATTTGCAAAATCCTCCGGTGACATTTTCTGTGGTTTAAATACCACCTCAGCATAATTATATCGCTCCCAATCTTCAGGATAATTTGTATGGAGCAGTCTTCCCTCCGCAAGCATGCGGCAGTATAAATCAGTCCCGGGCAAAGGAGTGAGGACGGACGCCTGCATGATATCAATATCAGCATTCAATATATAAGTTGTCCGATTGTATATTGTTTCCGGTGTATCATTATCAAGGCCATAAATAAAAGCACCCATCACGGCTATCTTATGTTTATGGATCTTTTGGTATACCTCAGCATATTTGTCGACCCCAATCCTGAGATTCACCTGTTTGTTAGCCTGTTCAAGTTGGTCAATCAACTCTGACTCTATCCCCAGGAATATCATCTTACAGCCACTTCTGGCTGCCCATTCGAGCAATTCTTCGTCTTCTGTAATATTCATAGAGGCAGATCCACCCCAATCTTTCTTCACACCACTTTTTGACACTCCTTTAAAAAACTCCAGGGCATGATCACGTGCAGCTTTACTATATCCAACAAAATTATCGTCAACAATATAAACCAGGTCCTTGTCAATGGCTATGAAATCCTCCACTGATCTATCTACCGGGCGAAGTCGGTACTTGCTGCCATTAAAGGTGTGTACAGAACAAAACTCACAGCTCATAGGACATCCCCTGCTTGTTTGCACACTGCCAAATTTATAGTCGGGATGATACAGGTCGATCCTTGGTGAAGGTGAATCGACCAATGGAGAAAGTTTCGCATGATAATATCTCTTCATGCGCTTTTTCTCAAAATCATCCAGAAGTTGAAGCCATACGCTCTCAGCCTCACCAATCACCACTGAATCCGCAAAGTTTGAGGCTTCATGAGCCATCACGGAGGCATGGATGCCACCTATCACGACCGGAATTTTATTTTTGCGATACTCTGTGGCAATTTCGTAACATCTGTTAATGGTTGCTGTGAGAGAAGTTAATCCAACCAGGTCGACATCTTTATATTCAAAAGCTGTAAAGTTTTCATCCAGTATTTCTACTTCCCAGTGCGGGGGTGTAAGAGCAGCAATGATGCCGAGGCCCATGGGGGGGTAAATTGAATCCTGATCCAGTTTTAAGCCATGCCTGCGCTTGTTCACAGGGTTAATAAGCAACAGTTTATATGTCTTTTTTCCTGGGCTCATTTATTTAAACGGACTGGATTTTAGTAATTCCTGGCTCTTTTCATCAAGACCGAAGATATCTTCTATATTTTTTTGCTTCCTTTCGCCTTCATAAACCATATTGTGATACTGAAGGTTGGATCCATACGACCAAACTGCTGCCAGTGCACTCCTTGTCTGTTTCAGGGTACGAAGAAATTTTCGTTTTAAGATTGTATCATTATATAGCTTATCCCAATTTTCTCTCACCTCCTTCATAAATAGTTCCCTGCTCATATTCCTGTGCTGAAATACAATTTCAGCAAAATCATATTTCTGCCAATCCTGGGGATAATCATTATATGTGATTTTCTTATCTGCTACCATCCTGTGAAACAAGCCCGTGCCGGGCAATGGTGTAAGAACGGTAGCCTGCACTGCATCAATATCGGCATTGTTAATATATTCTGTCCTTCGGGCCATTGTTTCCGGAGTATCACTTTCCAGGCCATAAATAAAGGCACCCAATACACTGATGCCATACTTGTGGATCTTCTTAAACACCTCATCATAATGGTCGATGCCAATTTTGATATTCAGTTTTTTATTGGTCTCTTCCAGCTGCTCGATACGCTCAGATTCTATACCAAGGAGTACCATAACGCAGCCCGCTTTGGCGGCGAGCTCCAGTACCTCTTCATTATCAGCAAAGTTCATAGATGCTGAACAGAACCATTGTTTTTTAATGCCCCTGTCTATCATCCCCTGAAGCAAGGCAATGGTTCTTCTCTCTGACTTTTTCCCATAGCCGATCAGGTTATCATCTACAAAATATATCTTTTCGTGCCCGATCGTCTCAAGTTCATCCAAGACCTCATCTACTGGA
>JBDLIJ010000123.1:0-9842 GCA_039714935.1 Bacteroidota bacterium
TGCCCAAATCATACAGGGACCTGCCCTACCGCATAGCTGAATTTGGTACCGTATATCGCTATGAACAGAGTGGTGAACTGCATGGATTAACCAGAGTAAGAGGGTTTACACAGGATGATGCACATATTTTTTGCACACCCGACCAGCTGAAAGATGAGTTTAAAGGTGTGATGGATATTGTGATGATCATCTTCAAGGCTCTTGATTTCAATGAATTTGTTACGCAGATCTCCCTGCGGGATACTGATGACAGGGATAAATATATTGGTAGCGATGAAAACTGGGACAAAGCTGAAAAAGCCATCTTGGAAGTGGCTGAGGAGCGTGGCCTGAATGCCGTTGTTGAATATGGTGAAGCGGCCTTTTATGGGCCAAAGATGGATTTTATGGTGAAAGATGCGCTGGGAAGAAAGTGGCAGCTGGGTACCATACAGGTTGATTATAACCTTCCGGAACGATTTGAACTTGAATATATTGGCGCTGACAATGGCAAGCACAGACCAGTGATGATCCATCGTGCACCCTTTGGATCCATGGAAAGATTTGTAGCTGTTCTTCTGGAACATTGTGCCGGCAAATTCCCCTTATGGTTGACTCCTGATCAGGCTATCGTATTGCCAATCAGTGAAAAATACCATAATTATGCAGAAAAAGTTTTAAATTTGCTAAATAATTCCGAAATTCGCGCCCTCGTAGATGAGAGGAGTGAAAAAACGGGAAGAAAGATACGTGACGCTGAATTGAAAAAGATTCCGTATATGCTGATAGTAGGGGAGAAGGAAGAAAAGGAAGGGACCGTATCAGTTAGAAGGCAAGGTGAAGGAGACCTCGGAACATTTACTATTGAAGAGTTTGCGAAGATGATCAATGATGAAATTGAGCGTCTTCTCGACATAAAAATTGAATACTAATTAATATAGGAGACTGAATTATAGCAGCAAAAATGAATTACCGCGGAGGGCGGTTCAGAAGGCCTCCAAGGAGAACCGAAAACGAACACAATATCAACCAGCACATTAAAGCTCCGGTTGTTAGGGTTGTCGGTGATGAGATTGAAGCTGGCATCTATAATATTAAAGATGCGCTTGAAATGGCTGATGGATTGGGACTTGACCTCGTCGAGATCTCTCCGAAGGCCAACCCACCGGTTTGTAAAATTGTTGATTATAAGAAGTTCCTGTACGAGAGAAAGAAGAAGCAGAAGGAGATCAAGGCTAAGACGGCCAAGGTTGTAGTGAAGGAGATCAGGCTGGGACCGAACATTGATGACCATGATTTTGACTTTAAGTTGAAACATGCCATCAAGTTCCTGCAGGAGGGCGCGAAAGTGAAAGTAGAAGTTTTCTTCAAGGGAAGGATGATCATCTACAAGGAAAAGGGAGAGATCGTGCTGCTGAAGTTTGCCCAGGAACTGGAAGAATACGGAAAGGTAGAGCGACTGCCGAAACTGGAAGGAAAACGGATGATCATGATCATCGCACCAAAGAAATAATTTTTATCAATATATAATTTGTATAGTAATGCCAAAAATGAAGACGAAATCCAGTGCTAAGAAAAGGTTTACCTTAACAGGCACCGGTAAAATCAAGAGAAAGCATGCGTACAAAAGTCACATTCTGACTAAGAAAACAAAAAAGCAGAAACGCAATCTGACACATGCCACGATTGTCGAGCCTGCTGATGAAAAGAATGTGCGCGCAATGCTTCGCAAGTAAAACAATTGTTAAACTGCAAAGGGCCAAAAAGATCCTGTTCGTCGCAGGGCGCCCAAGCAAAAATTAAATTAAAATGCCAAGATCAGTAAACGTAGTAGCCGCCAGGACCCGCAGAAAGAAGGTCATGAAAGCGACCAAAGGTCAGTTTGGGAGGCGGAAGAACGTCTGGACGGTATCAAAAAATGCATATGAAAAAGGATTGTCATACGCATACCGTGACAGAAGGAACAAAAAGAGAAACTTCAGGGCACTGTGGATCCAGAGGATCAACGCTGCAGCCCGTCAATATGGAATGTCATACTCAGTATTTATGGGTAAACTCCATGAAAAGAATATCGATATCAACAGGAAAGTCCTGGCCGACCTGGCCATGAACAATCCGGATGCCTTTAAGGCCATCGTTGATAAAGTAAAATAAACAAAGCCCTTCGGGGCTTTTTTTATTTTACTTTACTTCTTCAATCTTCCATCGTGCCACCTTCTATCTTCTCTCCCCTTCGAATATCGAATCATTGCCGTCCGGTTAAATTTAAATTTGTAACAGACAGTGAGGGGATCTCTAAGCCGTTCCGTCTTTGGCAGATCAGGTCAATCATGGCGTCGCCTGACACATTGAAGCGTTCCTGAAGGTCGGCAAGCGGAGCTTCATTAATAAGCCCCGTCCTAATACCAAAAACTACTTCAAGTTATGCTTTGCCATCTTACGGTCCAGCGACTGCCAGCTGATGTTGAGCAGTTCTGCTGCCTTTGATTTATTATGCTTTGATCGTTGCAGTGCTTTCAGGATCACCTTTTTTTCGATCTCTGCAAGATCAAGGCTTCCGTTGGTGATCATATCTTGCGTTTCAGAAATATCTGATATGGGGAGGTTAAAGCTAAAGTTCTCCCATCCAATGCTGTCCTTTTCGCAAAGAATAATAGCTCTTTCAACCATATTTCTCAGCTCCCTCACATTACCCGGAAAGTCGTAATCCACCATCTTTTCTATCAGCTCGGACGCGATACTGTTTATCTCTTTGCCCATTTGCTCTGCGTAGTAATAAATATAGTATTCGAGCAGGGCGGGGATGTCGTCTTTTCTGTCGCGAAGTGGTGGTATTTCTATCACGAAGGTGCTCAGACGGTGGTAGAGGTCAGGTCTGAACTTCCGCTTCTTGCTCAGCTCAAACAAGTCGCGGTTAGAAGCGGTGATAACCCGTACATCCACCGGGATTTCAACCCTGGATCCTACTTTGCTGACCTTCCTCTCTTCAAGTGCCCGCAAAAGTTTGGCCTGCTGTGTTAACGGCATATCACCGATCTCATCCAGGAAGAGGGTACCCTTATCTGCAATCTCAAACCAACCTTCTTTATCTTCACGGGCATCGGTGAAGGCCCCTTTCTTATGCCCGAAAAATTCACTCTCAAACAATGATTCCGGCACTGCAGAGCAGTTTACGGAAAAGAAGAATTGTTTGTTCCTTTTGCTTAGAAAGTGGATACCTCTGGCAACCAGCTCCTTGCCTGTTCCGCTTTCGCCCGTGATCAGAACGGATGTGCTGTCGCTCATGGCCACCTTCGACATCAGCTCGACTACTTTTTTCATGGAAGCACTTTTGCCGATCAGATCATGGCCAAATACATTCTGAATTTCTTTCGATAGTATGTCAAACTTATGCTCGGTACTTTTAAGTTTTGCGCTTAGCTGAATGAAACGACTGGTGCGTTCAATGGCATGGTTGATCTCGGGCAGCCTGAAAGGCTTCTGAAAGTAGTCAAATGCTCCGTGACGCAATGAGTCTATTACGGTAAGCATGTCGCCATGGCCGGATATCATGATCACCTCAATCCGGGGATGCTCATCTTTTACTTTCTTCAACACCTCTAATCCATCCATTTCAGGGAGTTTTACATCCAGGATGAGTATGTCAATATCCGTATGCTCCATTATCCTGAATGCCTCGGATGGAACACCTGCCTTGTAGACCATGTATTGTTGCCCGCTGAGGAATTCCTCTATCTCATCCTGCATGCGTGGTTCATCGTCCAAGACAAGTATTTTGATCTGTTTCATGTGCGCGCTATCTTAGTTGTGTTTCTCTTTCTCTTCTTTTAACAGAGGCAATGTAACCACCAGACGGGTGTATTTCCCTTCTTTCGAATCTGCCTTGATATTGCCTTTCATCTCTTTAATAATGCCATAGATGATAGAAAGTCCGAGGCCGGTTCCCATCTCCTCCTGTTTCGTGGTAAAAAAGGGATCGAAGATATTGCCTAATATATTTTCAGGTATGCCGGTGCCATTATCGTGGATGATAACGCCGCAGTCCTTGCGGTTGGCAAATGTCGTGATCTTAATGGTCTTCTGATATCCTTTGATATTGGCTTTTTCCTTCTCTGTGACGGCGTACCGTGCATTCGAGAGGAGGTTGAGTATCACCTGCTCCAGCTTATATTTGTTACCCAGCAGAAGATCATTGCGTGATGAATATTTAACCTGCAAGTCGATACCTTTGCTCTCATACTGTCGTGAGATCAGGGAGAGTGCATTGTGCACTACTTCACTCACGGCGACAGGCTCAACGGTGGCATTTTGCTGATCCCTGGAAAACACCCTCACATGCTGTATGATGTTCCTGATTCGCTCAATATCGCGGAAAATTGAATCCGTCTTTCTTTTGTAATATTCATCTGTGATCTCACCAGACTGCAGCTTGATACCAAGATTATCCAGGCCCAGACTGATACTTCCCAGGGGTTGGTTGATCTCATGGGCAAAGCCGGCAGCCAGCTCGCCCAGCGATTCAAGCTTTGATTTTTGTATGAGCAGTTCCTGCTGCTTCTTTATCTTCTTCAGCTCCTGCTGAACACGTTCTTCCAGATTCCGGTTCAACTTTTTATATTCCTCATCTGTTTTTTTGCGATGCGAGATGTCTGAGACGAAAGTGAGCACTGCCGTTTCTCCTTCCCAGGTGATCACGGTTGACTTGATCTCAAACCAATTCAGCTTTCCTTTTTTGTCAATAAATTTAATATCGTAACGTTCAGGGACATCTTCTCCACGAAGCCTTTTCATGTGGTTATCCATGATCAGTTCGCGGTAGTCAATGTGCATGAAGTCGCTGAAAGCCTTTCCAATGATGTGTTTTGGCATATAGCCGGTCATCTCATAGATCTTTGGGTTGATGAATCGGACAATGCCGTCAACGGTAAGGATGATGCCATCATTGGCGTTTTCAAATATCAGCCTGTATTTTTCTTCGCTTTCACGGAGGAGTTGTTCAATGTTTTTCCGGTCTGCAATTTCATTCATGAGGTCTTTAGTCCGCTCTTCGATGCGGCTTTCGAGTTCGGTATTGAACTTCAGCAGCTCCACATCAACCCTTTTGCGATGTATGGCTGCACCTATGATGTCAGCTGCCGTGCCGAGGGCACTGAGTTCGGCCTCGGTCCACTCCCGGGGGGTACAACATTCGTCAAGGCCAATAAACCCCCACCAGGAGTTATTCACAAAAATGGGCATGATCACAATCGACATCAGGCCCAGCTTTTCAAGCAGCTTCTTCTCAGAACGAGGGAAGGTCTCGATATTGCCATGTATGGATTTGCCCTGTTTCAGTGTCTTTGCCCAGCGGTTGAAACCATCTTTGTAATATATTTCCTTGAGTATTACGCCATCGACCTCGTCCTTCACATTCGGTGCTGACCAGTCGAACAACAAGCTGGTAAACGTTTGCTTCTTATTATCCTCGAAGTTTTCGAAGATATAAACCCTGTTCACATTGGTTGCTTCACCCAACCGCTTTAACACATCAGCAATGCTCTGAGTGGTGTAGTTATATTTAAAAAAGAGTTCCGAAGCATAATTCACTGCTTTCAGTATGGCATCGCTTTGTTTAAGGGCATTCTCAGCTTGCTGTCGTCGTTGCAGTTGTTCTTCCATGCTTTTCTCAAACATGATCTCTCGCCCCAGCATACGTATCTGGCTTGCAAGTTCGTCATGCTCAACCGGCTTGATAAGATATCCGCGTACCCGGTGCTGTATCGCATGCAGGAAGTTTTCCTTTGCATCGTGTGCCGTCATGATGATGATGCGCGTGTCTTTATTCCTTTTTCGAATTTCTTTAATCATCTCCAGCCCATCCATTTCCGGCATGTTGAGGTCAGTGACAACAAGGTCGGGCTTGATCTTATTAAAGGTCTTTAGCCCGGCTTTGCCATTTTCCTCCATATGAAGGTCTTCAACAACTTCTTTAAGAACAGCAGCATAGGCTTTGCGTAAACTGGCCTTGTCCTCAACGTATAGTAGAGATATAGGTAATTTTTTAGTAGTCCTGGCCATCAGATTTTGGGTTGCTCCCATGTAGAGAATTGATAGCGAAGTTATAAAATAAATTCATCTTAGCCTGCTACTTGTGATGAACAAACTTCTATTCATTATGTTATTTTAAATACAATTGATGCTTAGATATGCCTGATAAGTCATTATTATATTTCAGAAGGGAATACCTCAGTGGAACGCTGCATAGAAAAGACCTTCCACAAGATCCTTATCAACTATTTATGGACTGGATTGACGATGCTATAAGATCCGGCATCGATGATCCAACGGCTATGTCCCTTGCCACCGCTGATGCTTCGGGCAGGCCCTCGGTGAGGATTGTCTTACTTAAAGATGCGAGACCGGAAGGTTTTGTTTTTTATTCCAATTATGAGAGCAATAAGGGTCATGCGCTCGCAGTGAATCCCCAGGCATCTGTGATGTTCTTCTGGCCGGGCCTCGATCGACAGGTGAGGATAGAGGGCATGGTACAACGAACCTCCCGGGAGGAGTCAGATGATTTTTTTAACGCCAGACCCCGATCAGCTTGCATCTCTTCCATCATTTCACAACAAAGCAAAGTCATTGCCGACCGGGCATTCCTTGAAGGGAAGTTTGATGAATTCAGAGACCTCATTGCTGACAGCCCTGTTAAAAGGCCTGATTTCTGGGGTGGGTATATCCTGAAACCGGATTCATATGAGTTCTGGCAAGGAAGGGAAAACAGATTGAACGATAGGATATTATATACCTTGATCGATGGTAATTGGAATATTACACGATTGGCACCCTGAACAAGACTATTTACAATTCGCCCCCGGCCCCTGCTATCCGGCATCCGGAATCCAAATCACTGATGCTGTGGTCGCAGCAGATCATTCACCGTTTTAACAGGATTGAAGGTTTCAATAGGCACTTCAACGAAGATCGTGATCCAGTCAGCCATGGCACCATTCCAGAGGCCTGGCAGCTCCTGGGCTTTCAAGTTACGGCCATCTTTTGATTTTACCGAGATAAAGCCGGTTTGAGCGTCGACGAACTCTTTAAGATTGAATTTTTTTCCTTTATGGTTTTTCAGGCTGCACACCAGGTCGACAGGGTTGAAGTGTGTTGCCTGTCTCACGATCAGCGCCTGGCTGTCATCTTCCATATTTATCTGCGATGACTCTACTATCTGCAGAGAGCTGCGCCCGTACTCATCACCTACCCAGAAGGGTCCACCACCCGGTTCACCTTCATTTTTCACCATACCGCATATGCGTATTGGCCTGTTAAGCCTCTTTTTCAGGATACTGAGTCTTTCGTCAAACGGCAGATCATCAACACCTTCAATAAAATTGATACTGAGTGCTTCCCGGGCATATTTATAAGCATCTTCCAGTCCGGCTTTATCCAGTTCTCCTTTTTCTATGCTGTCGAGGATGCTGAAGGATTCCTGCATGAATTCTATCAGCATTCCGCCGATCACCTTTTTATATTTGTATGTAGGCTGCTTTAACTTATCAGGGACTACATTATCAATGTTTTTGATGAAGGCAATGTCAGCGTCCAGGTCATTCAGATTTTCAATGAGAGCACCGTGCCCCCCCGGCCTGAACAATATGGAGCCATCTGCATTTCTGAATGGCTGGTTGTCCGTGTCAACGGCAATGGTATCTGTTGATGCTTTCTGCTCCGACCATGAAAAGTCAAAGGAATAGCTCTGATTCCGGGCTATATCTTTTTCTTTTGCGTGTGCCCTGGCAATAAACTTCTCTTTGTGTTCGGGGGATACTGTTAAGTGAAGGTGCACAAGTCTGTTTTGATCTTTGCTGTATTCTAACCCTTCAGCCATATGCTCTTCGAGAGGAGTACGTATATTATCCTCATACTTATGAAATAGCAGCAATCCTTTTGGCAGGCTGGCATAATCCAGTCCTGTGCCGCTAAGTAAATACCTGATAACAGTTTTATAGTCACCCTCAGCTAAAAGCTGCTCGATATCGTAATCATCATCGGCCAGCACTTTTTTCAGGGCAGGGTAGAAGGCAAAGTCTTCTATTTGCTCCAGAAATTGTTTAATCTCAGGATCAGCACCTGCTTCTTCATCCTCAAGAAATGCGAAAAGCTTTTTAAACATACGGCTTGCGGCGCCTGAGGCCGGAACCATCTTGATGATAGAATAAGTCGTTGAAAATTTGTCAAATGCTGATATCAGCGATGCTGTTTTCTCAGTATCCGGCACATGGATGCCATGGTCCGGTGTTGCAGCTGCGACAAGGTTTACAAACGGAAACCCATTTCGAAAGTTATCTATTTGCGTATCTATTTCCCTGATGGAGATTCTTTTTTGTTTGAACTGTACCAGATCTTCTTTAGTGAACATAAGTAATGCTTATTGTTGTTGGCGGCAAAGGTAGTTATTCTATTAGTTTCCTTGTATAACGAATATCGGATATCGAATACAGTAGTGACCGGTTAAACTAATCATGAATTTTCAAAAAGTTTAATATATATCGGTTCCAGGAGATTTCTCCCCCGAATTCTCGGGGGCGAAATGACCAGGTCATTATATTCAGGGGGGGTGAGGGCGGCGAGCGGAGCTCGCCGCCCTCACCCTTAATGTTTTACATTTCTATACTGTCATCTCGATGGAAATCCGCCAAAGGCGGAACGACTGAGAGATACCCTCATTATCTGTTACAAAGTTAAGTTTAACCAGAGAGCAATGATTGCCGTTCAATTTTCTAATGATATAATTGTATTTCATTATTATTTATTCAAAAAATTTATATCTTTGCACTCCGTTTTTAACAGCCCAGATGGCGGAAATGGTAGACGCGCATGGTTGAGGGCCATGTACTCGCAAGGGTGTGCAAGTTCGATTCTTGTTCTGGGCACCATTGAAGTTTTGAGTTTTGAGTTTTGAGTTATAAGTTTTAAATTAATTAAACATTAAACATTCAAAATTAAAAACTGATGAATTGCCCAAGTGGCGGAATTGGTAGACGCGCTAGTTTCAGGGACTAGTTTCCGCAAGGGAGTGAAGGTTCGAGTCCTTTCTTGGGCACAAAAAAAACCGCAAAATTGCGGTTTTTTTTATGCCCACTTCTTCTATCTTCTATCGCCATCCACAATCTCCATCGAACATCACTTCTTAAATAAGCGTAGGCTTCACATACGGTTATTATTGTTTGATCCCTTCAGGATCATTCTTTAAAACAAAATATATAATCCGCAACCGCAACGCGGTTAAACAATTTTAACCACAGGTAAAACCTGTGGCAGTGGATGAAGAAAAAGAACCTCAACCCTGAAAGGGTTGAACAATTACAACTCTCCTCTACTAACATACACTTGCAAAATGCTCGTTTTATTCATACCTTAGCCCAACTGAGAATTACGACACAACAAAGAATAACATCATGAATCTAAACATCACTAACAACCCACAGCTATCTACATGTGAAGTTCAAAGTATTTGTGAATACCTCGCAACGCCTAATGGGATTGTCGAAATCCATGATAATGATCTTGGATGTAACTCTCAATTACAAGTAGAAGAAGCCTGTGAATCTGTTAGCATACCTGAGTTGAAATCAAATCTTCTGCTGTCCATCTACCCCAACCCCTTCACCACCTCAGCCACAATAGAGTATGAACTGAAAGAAATATCCGATATACAGTTTACAGTATACAATATGGTGGGAGAAACAGTCCATCATGAAGAATACAGCTTGTTGCCCCAAGGCACTCACAAGATCACATGGTCACCCGGTCACCTGCCAGTGGGCTTGTATTATGGGGTGCTGAGGAGTGGGGGAGGGGTGAGTGTGGTGAAGATGGTG
>JBDLIJ010000124.1:0-9722 GCA_039714935.1 Bacteroidota bacterium
TTAATAACCTAAGGGTTAATCATCATGCACAACTCACAGTCCCTCAAAACAAAGGAATCACAGCTTCAGCCAATCTTGTATTGAAAGGTGGTACTAATGTCGTATTGGATGGTGGTACAGGACAGTTCCTGCGTTCTTCAGCACTGATTGTTGATGGAACAATTAACTATCTTGGATATAGTGATGTAGAGGATGGACATATTGAGGTGCATCGTACATTATATTATGAAGATTCTGATGTAGATTACTACCACCACCAGGTTGCAGCACCGGTAAGCGGGGCCATCCTGGGCGATTGGGACATGATACATACAAATTCATATGCATATGAATTCCAGTCTTCAAGTCAGACCTGGTATAATATCTATAACCCCGCCCGCTCAACACCATCGGGATATGGCTTTATCCTGAGCCTGTTCGGAATTGCCGGTAACACAACCGAGGATGTTGTATTTACTGATAATCTTGTGGAAGGCAGTATTTCTCCCTCAGTAGAGTCGGGAGCAGGAAATGTAACCCTGATCGGGAACCCGTATACTGCACCGATCTCATGGAGTAGCATGATCACCTCTCAGACCGGAATTGTGGATAATGTAAAGATCTGGGATCCTTCTGCAGGAAACTATAAACAGTTTATTGCCACACCACCCTCAGGGAATTTCTCTTGTGAGTATATTCAGCCGGGACAGGCATTTTTTGTAGAAGCTATTGATGGTACTGCATCGCAATTCGATATGACACCTGCCGACCGTTCACAGAATATCAGACCTTACCTTAAGTCTACTCGTCAGAATTCGTTGAGAATGTACACCGAAGGTGGAAATAAAACCTCGGACGAAACTTATATTGTTTTTAGTGATGATCCGAATGTCACGAGTGGATACGATATGAACCATGATGGTACAGAATGGCCCAGTACATACGGAGCCATTGCAACCGAGTTGTATACCACAGCATCAGACAATGTGCATCTTGGTATCGATGCACGCCCACTGAGTCCGGACCTGATGAGCGTACCGGTACATTTTAAAGCCGGTGTGGTAGGAGAATATAACCTTGTCGCCGATCTTGAATCAATTGAAACATTCAGCCAGGGAACAGAGATCTTCCTCGAAGATATCATGCACCCCGAGCAGGCATGGATCGACATGAGGGAATTTAACTCTTATACCTTCGAAGGTTCTCCGGAAGATGATTATGATCGTTTCATGATCCACTTCCATATCAAAGACTTTGGTATTAGTGAGCTGGGTGATAAACCGGTTAACATTTATAGTGAACGCACAGATGCGATCATCATGAATAACAGCGGACAAATTATCAGGGAAATCCAGGTGTTTGATATTGCCGGCAACCTGATGACAGTTAAAACTGGTATTACAGAAGATGTTACCAGAATGTATGTCAGCGACAATACAGGGTATTACGTGATTAAAGTGATCACAGATAAAGCAGTTTATGCAGATAAGGTGCTGATATCTAAATAATAGTCGATAAACAAATAATAACTTAATAATAAGGCAAATTAATATGATGACGATTATGAAAAAATCAATAGGTATTATATTGATATTCTTGTTCGTTATTGCAGCTATGGTTGTTGCGACTGCAGCGCCACCACCACCACCGGGGCCTACGCCTCATGCAAATGATACATACATCGGTGGTGCACCTATTGCGGGAGGCGTGCTGATCATGATAGCACTGGCTGCGAGTTATGGTGCACGAAAGCTCTATAGCGCTAGAAAAAGAAAGATAAGCGAATAGTTAGGTGATAAATTACGATAAAAACTGGCTCCCAATTTTATTGGTTGCCAGTTTTCCCTTTTTATATTGCTAAAGAAAAGCTGACGTGCCCTCCGACATTTCCTCCATTATTCAAGCATAGCCAGAAAGAGCTCTAAATCAATAATGCTGATACCAAGTATACCAGCCTTGTCAACCTTGGAAGGACCGGCCTTATCACCAGCCAGAAGGTAATTGGTCTTTGAAGAAAGAGAGCTGGTAAATTTTCCTCCATATCCTTCAATCATAGCTTTTAACTCATCACGGGAGTAGGCACCAAAAGTGCCGCTGATAACAAAAGTCTTGTCTGCCAATACAGATGCTGCAGCGTGTTTGGGGTTGTCAAGCTGCATCTTCACACCAGCAGCCCTGAGTTTTGATACGAGCTCAAGCTTATTCGTGTCGTTGAAGTAATTGACCACCGATGCTGCAATACGTTCACCGATCTCATGAATGGATATCAGCGTTTCCTTGTTAGCCGAAGCCAATGCATCAATATTTTTGAAATGCCTTGCCAGGGTTTTGGCTACCGTTTCTCCGACATACCTGATGCCCAGTGCAAACAGAGCACGCTCAAATGGCACCTCTAGCGACGCCTGTATGCCATCTATGATATTCTTGCTGCCTTTCTCCCTGAAGCTTACCTTTCTCTCTTTTTTCCCGTTCTCCGCAGGATATGATTTTTCCAGGCCAAACAGATCATCAAATTTTAAACTGTATAGGTCTGCAGGATCCTTTATCAGGCCGTTCTCATACAGAATGTCAACTTTTCCTTCTCCCAGGCTGTCGATGTCCATGGCACGTCGGCTGATGAAATGCTCAATACGGCCTTTTATCTGTGGCGGACAGCCATCTTCATTGGGGCAATAATGATTGGCTTCCCCTTCTTTCCTGATGAGCACTGCCTGGCATTCCGGACATTTGCTTATATAGGAAATCGGTTTTGCATCTGTTTTACGTAATCTTGTGTCTGCATCCGTAATTTTTGGTATGATGTCTCCGCCTTTCTCCACAGTAACCATGTCTCCTTCATGCAGGCCAAGTTTTTCAATGATGTCTGCATTATGCAGCGATGCACGTTTTACAGTAGTGCCAGCCAGTGAAACCGCCGCCAGATTGGCCACAGGTGTCACAGAACCGGTCCTGCCTACCTGAAAGCTTATGGATAACAGCTTTGTGGTGGCCTGCTCAGCCATGAACTTATAAGCAATGGCCCAGCGGGGGCTTTTTGCTGTAGTGCCAAGCTGCTGTTGCTGAATAAATTTATTGACTTTGATCACTACACCGTCAATATCGAAGGGGAGCTGGCTGCGCACAGCAGCCATCTCATCTATAAAACCAAAGATCTCCCCGGCCTGCTCTGACTTAATAATATAATCTGAAATTTTAAATCCCCAATGCTTCGCCGCCATGATGTTTTCATAATGGGAAGCGTAGGGGAGGTGATCACCATGAATGCTATAAAAAATGCAGTCCATAGGACGTCGGGCTACTTCAGCTGAGTCCTGCATCTTAAGGCTGCCTGAGGTGGCATTTCTGGGGTTCGCAAAAGCCTGCTCCCCATTCTCTTCCCTTTCCCTGTTGATCTTTCTGAATCCCTCATGGGGCAGGAATATTTCTCCCCTTATCTCAAAGGATTCGGGGAAATCACCATGTAGTTGCAGGGGGATGCTCCTGATGGTTTTCACGTTGGTGCTCACATCATCTCCTCTGCTGCCATCCCCACGGGTGACTGCACGTAAAAAATTACCATTTTGGTAACTTATAGAAATGGCAACGCCATCATATTTAAGCTCGCAAACATATTGTGGACTTTCATCAAGTTCCTTTCTCAGTCTCTTATCAAATGCATTCACCTCTTCCTCAGAATAGGTGTTGGATAATGAAAGCATTGGAAATGTATGGCTTACACTCTGAAAGTCTTTGGTAACTTCACCTCCAACCCGCTTCGATGGGGAATTTGCATCCGCATATTGAGGAAACTGCTGCTCAAGAATGATGAGCTCCTCCATCATCATGTCAAACTGATAATCGCTGATCACAGGTGCTGAAAGGACATAGTAGTTATGATTATGCTGCCGGAGTTGTTCCGATAACTCCATGATCTTCTTCCGAGCCTCTTCAGCCTTCATAAGGACTATTCAATTTTATGTGGATGGCGTTGTGTATTCCTGTAAATATACGCATTTTGATTCTCATTTACCGGGTTTAACCAGAATAATATACGGTCAATAAAACCTGGCGAAATTTTTGTTTCAAATTCCATTTCAGGGAAAACATCCTTTAATAAGGCTACACGTTCCCGGATGTTTTTTTCTCCTTCAAAAATGAAAAAATCAGGGTGGGTGTGGGGCTTACCAACATACCATGAAGTGATGTCACTGATTGGCCTGCTCTTCGTAATTTCTGTATACTTAGCCCTTTGCCCAAGGTAATACATCGGAAGAAGATTGGTATTATACTGATTTGTGTTTTCAACCATGATTTTTGAGATTCCTTCGTACCTCGACAGATAGGTCATGCTCTCAACTCTTGCTCGTTTGCTGTATGTTGTGCTGATGATCATCAGCATGACAATATTGATTATCCAGAAAAATACCATCGAAGTGCTGAGAAGCTTCTTCCTTCTCTTCCAGAAGCCTGATCCTTCAAGGAAATGCTGCCAGCCAAGCATGCCCAGCAAGATGATAAAGGGGATCAGTGGAAGGATAAACCTTTCTTGTTTATTAGGGAAGTAGGAGTGAAAGGCCAGAAAGATAATAACGGGTAAAAATATGAGTAATGTTTGCCGCCGGTTTTTAATAAATTCGTAGAAGAATCCAAAGAATAAGTAAAAGCTTAGAGGTGGGACTAAAATGCCCAGGATGACCAAAAAATATTGGTACCAGGGACCACTGATATACTCACCGTAATTGAACATATTGTAACGTACATACTCAATGAGTTCGGCAAAAGGATAGCCCCAGAGGTAGATGTCAATGCTTCCGAGGAACAGAAATGCAGTCATCACAATCCCGGCACCGGCGCCAAAGGCTTCCTTCCATCTTCCCAGGACCAGTAAGCCCAGTCCTATCCCTCCAAGATATATCAGGGTCTGAAAACGCATGCAAAAGGCAAGTCCGAGAATAATTCCGGCCAGGAGCCCGTTTAAAAGCCTGGGTCTTTGCCGGGTATCATTGATGAGGATCCAGGTCCCCCACAGGAGGAAAGGAACACTGGTAAACTCAACCAGGTTTCGCACACTCAGAAAGGGGAAAAACCATAGAATTGCAAGCAATAATCCTGTGGAACGGGCTGCCTTTTTGTCTCCGAGATAATTGGCCAGCTTATACCCAAAGAAAACTACCATGAGTGATAAGCCAGCATGTAAAAGTCTGATCACATACATTTTTCCCTGAGGATCGGAAAAGTTCAGCAGCGAACAAAGCTTGAAGAAGAGGAAATGTAAACCCGTATAAAATAAATTATGCCCTGTAGGCCCTGCATTATTCTCTGAGCCTGGCAGCCAATTATTATAATCCTCACCATCCACCCATGATTGTGATGCTTCAATAATTAAAAAATGGTCATCAAACCAGCCAAAACCTTTCGAAAAGAATACCGCCAGCAGTCGAATGATAATAGCCAGCAGCAGAATTATACGCAGAGGCTGATCATCCCATGCCTGTGAGATCTTATTTCTCATCACTCAAAGAATTTTTGTCCTTCATCGCAGGACTAAGATGAATAACAGCTATCTCGTGATCATCGAATAACCTCTTCTCTTCACTGGCGGCCCTGGCATTCAAAGCCTTTTTCTGATTTGAGTTTAAGACTGCTATTTTTGCGCCAATGTCTGATGCCACCTCTTGTATCCGATCATGCTCGCTTCCCTCAACGGCAAGTGTTTCAACTGTAATGCGTGATTTTTCGCGAATGTCGTTGGCAAGGTCGTTCAGGTGATCGATGATAGATGGAATGTCAAGCGGCATCTGATGATGTTGAGATACACCATCGCCATGGATCACATGCAGAAGAAATAGCTTATAATCAAGATCTTCTGCAAGAGAGACACCATAATCCACAGCATGCTGACTGCTTTCTGAGAAATCAGTAGGTACCAGCACGATATCAACTAATTCTGCAATCATCTATTAATACGGAACAATCTTTTTCCAATTGTAGTCGCGTGGGTTCACGCACATCACAGGTATTTGTGAGGTGTTGAATAGCATCTCTTCATCATAGCTTCCCAGGATAAATGAGCTCAGGCCTTTATCAGGGTTTGTCATGATCAGGATCATGTCGGCATTATTAGAAGTTGCAAAATCTAATAGCTGGTTTGAGAAACCAGCTGATTTTGAAGCCACGTCAATGGTGTATTTTATACCATTTTTGTTGAAGTGACTGCTTATTCCGGCCACAACCTTATCGATATTTTCTCCCGATTGTTGGTAGATCTTTATCGTAGCATTGAACTGTTTGGCAATATGTAAAGCCCACTCAGTTTTTTCCCATATTCCCGTGTCGCTGGTTATTGGAAATGCAATGTTATGGTAGGGGCCGTCGAACTGGCGTTTTTGTACCACGATGACCGGCACAGGAGAACTTGTAACAACCTTGAGGGCGTAGCTTCCGGTTAATTTTTGCATCCCTACTTTACCATGCGTGCCAAGGTACATTATACTTGCATCAATTTCGCTGGCAATCTCGCTGATCGTACTAAAGATATCACCTTCTTTCGCAATACTTTCTACTTCAATTCCAAATTCTGAAGTAAGCTCAGCAGCTATATTATTGAGTTGTTGGTTAACATAATTGGCTTCCTGACCTTCATTCTTCAAAAATGATTTTGTGTTTTTATCAATAACATGCAGCAATACAAGTTTATACTGCAGATGTTTTGCGGCACCGGCAGCCTGGTTAATAGCATTGGCACATACCTCAGAAAAATCTGTGGGCACCAGGATGATCTTTTTTAACATGCTTTCCATGGGTGGGCGTATTTATGGGTTTGGCATTAATTTTACTCATACAAATATAGAAAATATTTCCCCTACTTCATAAAACAAACGAGTTCCTTTACCTGTTTAAGGTTTTCTGCTTTTTTTTCAGTCCTTAAGTGTTGTGACGAATCAGTGAAAAAAGTATGATTCTCAAGGAACATGATCTGCAATTCATACCATTCTCTCAAGCTTGTCTTTCTGATATCCAATATGTTCCACTCATGCCTTAGCCTATGGCCAATCATGAAGAAGTCGTCACGGCCAAGGTAGTCAAGGTCTGAATCACACAGTAGTTTTTCAAGATGTGTGCTGGCACTCTGTGGTAGTTTAGTTGTGAGGATCATGCCGGATATGTGATCTATATCCTGCCGCTCGTATCCAAATCCTGGAAGGTGTTCCTGTGCAATTTCAACACCGGCATCTTCATGACCGATATATCTTATAAGCATTCCTGCATCGTGAAAAAGAGCGGCTGTTTCAAGCAAAATACGTTCATGATCGCTGATGTGCTCCAGAGTAGCAAGCTTACCCGCCATCTGATATACATCAAGGCTATGATCAATACTGTGATATGAAAGACGTGGGTCGAGTTCATCGACCAGCTTTTTGATAATAAAGTCTTTGGCTCCTGAAAAATCCATATGTAAATTGTGCTGCTTTAATTTCTTCGTTTAAACTATGTATATCTTTCTATTCCATCCCAGTTGTCAGGGACGCCATGATCGATGAACTTCTGACACCTCTTGGCGTACATTGTGGCCGCCTGGTCAAAAGGATTTAGCTTTACGACCCTGTTGAAAGACTTAAGTGCTTCTGTAAATTCTTTATTCTTATATTGTTGCAATGCTTGCACGAAGACATCATTTGATTTGTCTTTCATCTCTCTGATATCTTCAGGGTCTCCGTCGATCACTTCAAATATATATACCGACTCATTCTTCCCTTTTACCTTCACGATATCAAGAAAACGGTAATTATAATTTGTCGGGTCACTGATTTTGACCAGTGTTTCTTCCGTTATTAGTATGGAAGAACCATAAACCTTTGTTAAACCTTCCAATCTTGATGCCAGGTTTACCGCATCGGAAATAACTGTGCCTTCCATTCTTCCTTCTCCTCCCACAATACCAAGCATCAGAGATCCGGTATGGATACCAATCCCGCTTTCAATAGGAGGCTGTCCGAACTGGCTGATAATATGATTGAATTCAACCAGCTTTATTCTCATTTCGATCGCAGCATTGATAGCATCTTCAGTGTTTTCAGGGAAGAGGGCCATGATGGCATCCCCCATAAATTTATCCACAAATCCATTATTGCTCCTGATAACAGGCTCCATGTATCCCAGG
Source organism: Bacteroidota bacterium (assembly GCA_039714935.1). Taxonomy (GTDB): domain Bacteria; phylum Bacteroidota; class Bacteroidia; order Bacteroidales; family B18-G4; genus B18-G4. The sequence continues at coordinate 8,120 of JBDLIJ010000124.1, forward strand.
TAGTTGTTCAGAAAGTTAAAGTTTTCCTTGGGAGTCATTTGTTCCGAGAAGCTCGTAAAATCCCTGATGTCGGTAAATAGTACTGTCATATCTTTTTGGACCTGATCGCCCAGCTGGATATCAGCAATACTGTCTTTTCCGAGGTATTCAAGGAATTGCCTTGGCACAAATCGGGCGTTGGCCTCGTTCATCATGGAAATGTTCTCAATGTATGCCTTTAGTTGCCCGCTCATCTCATTGTAGCCTTCAGTCAGTTCCCCGATCTCATCATTCGTCCTCACAATACTATATGACTCCATCTCCCCACGCCCGGTACGCTGCATATTAAGCAGTAGTTCCTTTACAGGATAGACAATATCCCGGGTCGTCCATCTGATAAACAAGAGCAGATAAAAGAACGATATCATGATGCCGGTGAATGTTCCCAGGAGCATGATATAGGTGTCCAGAAGGTTTACATATATGATGCCGCTTTCATTGGTAATGCTGCCATCGCTGAAGAAAGTCTTGTATTTCCCGATCAGGATCTCGGCCTGCTCCTCAGTTGGTGATTCATCCAGTAAGTCTTGTACATTGGTGATGCTGATCAGCATATAAAACAATACGATGAGCAAAGGCAGAAAAGTAGTCATAGCACTGGATATCCACAAGCGGTTTCTGATCCTTCCAACTTTCAGATTAAAGATCCTTTTACGCAGTTCATCCTGAGAATAGAAGAATTCAATGTATTTTATGTGTACCCGATGTTTTTGCCAGAAATACACAAACAGAATATTCAGGATGGAAGAAACTACCATGATGAAAAAGAACTGCCTGTAAAACCTGAGCGTGATCTCATTAAAGTCACCGTGGAAAAACAGCTGATAGAGCATAAATCCTGTTGTTATCCCATAAGCGATAAGCAATATGCCCGCATTAATAGAGGGGGTTTTTAAAATGTATTTCTTGCAAAACTTAAAGAGGGTGTCTTTAATGGGTTTCGACTTTCGCTTTTTGCGTAAGTATATTTTAAAAGGGAGGTTAAACGCCAGGCCCAGCACAAAGCTGATAAATAGCAGGCGGAACCATAGGTTTGAAACAGCACTGAAATGACTCGTCATCCGATCTTCTTCATTAGAGAAGGACGCCACGCTGTCTTCCTCCCCAATCATTGTTGTGTCAGGAAGTATGCCAACGGTATCGGGAGCAGCTTCATTAAATACCATTGCGATGGTATCTGGTGTGATCCCTATACTGTCCGGAAGTGCGAATGTGTAATCACCGGTCCTTAACTTTTGAAGATCCGGAGCATGCTTCATCAATAATATACCTGTAATTGGAAATACCAGGAACATGAACAGGAGGGTGGAGATTGCATAAATACGCAATCCATAATATCTGGGTACCGGACGATATCTCTTTTTAGCCATAGCTTATGAATGCAAAATGCTATGCATTACCATGTAAAGGTAGGGCTTTAATGGCAAAAGGCAAATGGAAAATGGAAAAAGGAAAAAGGAAAAAGGAAAATGTAAAATGTAAAATGTCACAGGAAAAATGTCACACCTTATAATATCACTTCCTGGATGATCTCCATTCCTCTAAGCACTGCTTTCTCGTTATC
>JBDLIJ010000125.1:0-9721 GCA_039714935.1 Bacteroidota bacterium
GATTGTAAGTTTTGCACCAGACACCTCAAATACAATCGGACAAGCGGGGCTCGGATCTGACATTGCAGTTTTTGAGTATGATTCAGCTTCTGCTTCATTCTCAGCGACACCAATACAATATATAAATACCAATATGAATTACCCCGCTTATGATCCATTCGATCTGAATGCTTCATTTGACCTAGAGATAATTGATGAAACAGATATTTTAGTATGCAAAAAAGACCAAATTGTTCAGCTACATTATCAAGGTGGCGAATACTCAAATGATACCAGGAAAAATGCTGAGAACAATTTTTTTCTTAAGAGTACAAGAACAAACTTCGCAAAGATGTTTGTTTTAAATGGAGCATCAAATGGATTCGATATTGTTGAAACAAATACCTCTAACGTCAGCAAGCATAACACTGCCTATCCTGTATATGATATTGTAGCAAGCAGTTTATTTGACAAGCTATACTTTTATAACAAGCTAAATGTTTATGAATCTCCGGGTTTATATATTTACAATCCACAAAACGAAGAGCTTATAAGTATAAATGAGGATACCCAACCCCAGAATGATATTGATGTACCAATTGGTGATTGTATTTACAATCCATTTCAGGATCATTTCTTAATATCTGAGAATGCATCATTTGATGACCGGGCCGCATGCATCAGAGTCATCAGCAATGATGCTGATAATACTTTCGTGGCAAATATTGAGCTTATTGACACATCAGGAAATAATACATGTTATGCAAAAAAAATGTTTATTGCTCCTAACGGAAAGCTTTATGCTACAACCAATATGAGGAATGATCCGTCCAGCTTGCCTAAAGTATTCGTCTTTGAAGCTAAAGAGTCCGGTTCAAGCTTCTATTCTTTAATAAAGGTAATTGATATTGGGAATATGATCCCTGCGGTATATGACGGAATTTTTGAATTTTATGCTGCACACTTCTGTTTTAATCCATCTGATCAAAGTGTTTACATGACTATTCATCCCACAGAAAAGGTTATTGATCCTTACAATTCTGTTCCAAATACAATATTTGCTTCTTTTGACCCTTTCACAGGGAATAATGGAGCTCTTGTTAAGATATCTGATAACTCAAGTAGTATAACACCATTAAACTATCCCGGGGAAATTATTTGTCCTGCTGCATTAGGCGCAAGCCCTGATTCGCGGTACGGCAGTAAGATGTACATCATAGGAAACAATTTCTATGAATTAGAACCTGATTCTATAACTGAATTCTCTGTTAGTTCTGACACTGGTGCATTCTTCAATGATATTACATACAGCCCGGTAGATGACCGGATATATTGTTTGCGGGACGATTCAGTCACTACTGAAACTCACAGGGGTATTAAAATATTTTGTATTGATACACTAAATAGTTATAACAATATTTTTTCTATTGAAGGTCAGGCAACTTCTTTGTTTAGTAACCCATACGACAATAAGCTCTACATTCATCAAAAAACTGATGAAAACAAACTCGGTGAAACTCCGGTTAGATTAATAAGCCTGGATTATGACCCCTATTATCAATCAATACAAGTAGATTCAATAAGCTTTGAAATGGCAAGCATATACCCGGAAGTGGATCATAACGGTGATTTTCGCTTCTATTTATTTAATACTATAAAAGCTATTGTCAACCCCTACAACAACACCATGTACATCCCCAACGGAGGTCATAGCTGTGTGAGCAAGTTTACATTTACTCCTGATGAAAGCCTTCCATTGAACAATGAAACATGGGCCTGGCTGTCGACTCCTCGTATGGACAGAGTTTTTAATAATACCGTACACATTAATACCGTATTCAGTAATGAAAGCCTTGTGGCTGGAGAATATATCACAGGGACAGAACTTCAAAACATTCCAATAGATTATACTGAACCCATTTCTAATGTTTATCAAATTACATCATGGGATGCAGCTGCTGACTTACAGGATATTCAGAGCACACTTGGATATAAACTAAAATTTGTTTACGCACAAGGTTATGAACCGCCAGATCAGAAATGGCTTCAACTGGAAGGCAATGTTTTAGACCCAGATTATGCGTATGTTGACCTTGCAGAAGATCCAAAGGAAAATTGGTTAGGTTATTATCTTTACCAGGAGCAAAGCCCCTTCGATGCCATTTCAGAAGATGATCTTGAGCATATTTATTCCATAAAAGGACAATACTGGGCATGTGGAAAATTCTGGGAAGACGGAATCCCGGAACCGTATTGGGTTTGCCAGTGTTATATAGGAAAAAGCGTTCGGCTCAAATATGGCGATATGGTCGTAATTAAAACTTACCAGCCAATTGATGATTTCAGATGGCAGTTATTTGGGAGTCCAGTTACAGATAATACCGACAGGCCTGAAACAGAAAACTACAACTTCACCCAGCAGGCTGACTATACTCCAATTTTTATTGAGTTAGATTCAACAGTTAACCCATTGGAGATCGGTGCTTTTGTAGAAGACAGTTGTGTGGGCGCAAGCTCAGTTTTGCCTAAAGATACTGTTGTGCTGGTTCCGGCATATACTGAAGGCATTAGCGGAGAGATCTATTTTGAATCATATTATGGAACAAATAAATCCTATCCTGCCATTACAGAGTATTTTGTGGCAAATAATCAGCTCAAACATTTTGAGAAAAGATTGATAAATACAAGCGAGCAGGAGGATTACTATCTTGTGTCATTAAAATACAACGATGGGAAAAGTGCTAATAAGTCCGAGGAGGACGCCTGGATCCATTGCCATCCCAACCCTGTAAGATCAAGCGGGACCATCTCCTGTAATGTTCCTGCTGATTGTTTCGTTGAAATAAAGTTGTTTGACATTATGGGAACAGAACAATTTGCTATAAGTGAAGGGAGACTCAAAGCAGGCACCCATGAATTCTTATTTTTAGGAAAAGATGTGAATGGAAAACCACTTTCAAATGGCACTTACATTTTATCAATGAGATCAACAGAATACCAGGCACAAACTAAAATCATTGTAATAAAATAATGTTCCTCTGCACCTTATTGAGAGAGGGTTGAGGAGAAAATAAATATGAAAAATATAGCAATAATAACTGTGCTCCTATACAGCTTTCCCCTGCTCACAACCACCCAATCCCTGATAACCATCAAACAGGACGGAACAGGTGACTACACAACCATCCAGGAAGGAGTTGATGCAGCGAACAATGGAGATACGGTATTGGTTTTTCCAGGCATTTATTACGAAAATATTTTCTATGATACTACAAGCCTTACAATTGGAAGTCTGGCTTTAACAACTGGAGATTCTGCCTACATTTCGCAAACTATAATTGACGGCAATCAGGCAGGCACATGTATACGAATTTATTTTTGTGAAGAAAAGTCAACCATATATGGTTTTACAATAAGAAACGGACGAGCTACAGGTGAAGGGACTATTGGGGGGGGATTATTCCTATTCCACTCCCAAATAGACGTTTATAAATGTGTGATAGAAAACAATATTGCATCAGGTTACGGTGGCGGTGTATGCAGTTATGAGTCCGACACCTATCTTTCTGGAGTAACGATCAGATACAACCATTGTTATGAAAAGGGTGGCGGTTTAATGGTAGCTGTTGGTTCAGTGGTGTTTGATACTACCGATAAATGCAGTATCTATATGAATTATGCAAGCGAAGGAACAGATATTGCTAAAAATGGATTTGACAGTATTCATGTAGTGGTTGACACCTTTACCGTAGCTAATCCGGACTATTATTATATTTATTCAACTTACGGGTCAGTCATCCGTAGCGATATCACTTATAGCATTAATACCGGTAAGCTTCAAACAGAAAACCAGGACCTATATGTATCGAATGATGGCGACAACAGCAACAGTGGATTAACTTCTGCCGATCCGTTGAAAGACATCTGGTTTGCATTATTGAAAATGGAATCAGACAGTCTTCAACCCGACACCATACATGTCGCAAATGGTATGTATAAAAATTCAAATGGTGAAAAATTTCCTTTAAGTCTAAAAGGATATGTTTCAATCAAAGGGACTTCAAGAGACCATACCATTTTCGATGGTGAGGACGAAATATTCCTACTAAAAGGCATAGTAAAAGCAGATAATTATCAAGTAAGCAAACTCACATTACAACATGGCAACGGTGATAAAAATAGTTACTACCATAATAGTGTTGCAAGAATCTACTATAATAGATTTTCATCTTTCGATAGTCTATTAATTCAGGAAAACATTCACAGTTATAACTCAACCAGAATCGTTAGTTCAAATGGATTTGAAGTGAACCATGTTGATTTTATTAATAATGTTGGAGGAAAAGCATTAAGAATTTACCATATTGACGTTCAATTCACATATCGTGATACCTTGGTAGTTAAAAATTGTACATTCATTAACAATTTGTCTGATTATACTATTTCGGGAGAAGAAGGTGGTAGTGGTGGAGGTATCTTTACTCTCGGAGAATTGAATAGTCCAAATCTGAATACAGTATATATCTTTAACAGCTTATTTGCTAAAAATCATTCAAGAATGCATCCCTACGGTGGATACACGGCTACAGCCATTGGTGCAAGTCGATTTTCAAATATGCATATCATTAACTGTACATTCAGCAGGGATACATCAGATAATCCATATGGTGGGAATATTGGTGTAACTTCTACATCAGATGTTCACATTTATAATTCCATATTATATGATAATTATCCAGCAGAATTATACATGTATAATGATAATGGCTTGTCTAATCTCAACATATACAACTCACTTGTACAGGGAGGAGAAGAAGGGATCAATATTTATACATCCGGAAACACACTTAACTACGACCCTACCAATATCGATACCGACCCTTTGTTCGACACCACCAGCATGTACCCCTACAGCCTCTCATCTGGCTCACCCTGCATTGATGCCGGCACCGTTAACCTGCCCGGCATAGAACTCCCGGAAACCGACCTGGCCGGCAATCCAAGAGTTTACAATGGCTACGTTGATATGGGCGCCTATGAATACGGACCCTGGGTTGGAATTCAGGACCAAAATTCAAAACCCAAAACTCAAAACTTAAAACTCCTGGAGGTTTTTCCCAATCCATTCAGGTTTGAAACCAACATTTCCTATATTAACCCTGAAAAAGGGAATTGCATCATTAGGGTATACGACCTCAGCGGCCGTTATATGAAAACCCTCATTGATGTGCATGGACAATCGGGGGAAGGAACTATTAAATGGAGAGGGAATGATAATGCAGGCAATGCCCTTAAACCAGGAACTTATATTCTTGCTATTATCGTAAATGGAAAAGAAAGGGATGCGGTGAAAATAGTAAAGCGGTAGCCCCGGGATGGAATCCCTATTCAAAATCCAGCACCGGGTTTCCTGATTCGTACTCCACAGTATATTCAACCTCTCCTTCAGGGGTATACACGTACTCCGTACCATGCTTCAGATTGTTAACGTATGGCGTTTTTGAGCGGAGGGAGCCATCCGGGTACCAGAAGCGCTGAACACCGATGCCGGCTTTATATTTACCTTCTCCCACCAACTCGGCATAATCATTATAATACAACCAGGAACCATGATATAATCCCTTACTAAATTCTCCAGCAACCTGGAGCTCACGGTTGCCATACCACTTACGATATAATCCGTGCAGAGTATCATTCCTGTAATGCTTCAATTCAAAGCGCCTTCCTGAATAAGTATATTCCATGGCTTTGCCCTGCCTGAGATTATTAACATAGGTTTCTTCCACCTCTTTACGGCCATTATCATGATATCGGATGCTGACACCTTCCATTACATTATTAACATAATTTACCTCCTGCTGAAGGGTGCCATCCTCATAATACCACTTTGCGGTACCATTCAACTTTCCGTTGCTATATGGCAATGCTGATTTCAGGCCTCCGTTTTCCCAGTGCTGTTTCTCAACATTACTGCAGGAAGTTATTATAAATGAAACAATAAAAACGATTACAATAATATATGCTCTTTTCATTCTATTAGATTACAGAAAGTTTTGTTTAAACCCTTCTTATGGAACATCTACTTTTTCTACCTGGTAGTTACGGTACCTGCACAGGTTCCAATACAGGTTTTCATAACCTGATGGATTGGCAGGGGCAAACCTGATACTCGTCTTTAGCAATTTCTGCTGGTAATATGGCAGACACTTCACGCAATCGGTACCGAAGCGCATCATTGCACCCAGGAAAAAGCTTGCCAGATCATATGCCTCAAAGGCATAATTATCAGGATGCGTTTTATAACGGCTCCTGAAGCCATTAATAAAAGCCTGCACCTTCGCATCGTCATAATCATAATACGAATCTGAGAAGAAATACACGTTCAGGTCCAGCAGGTAATCTGTTTCAAGGTTCGTAAGCATGTCCCATTCAGGCATGCCCACAACAGTAATATCAAATGTATCCTTAAGGTCGTTGAGCCGTGTAAGTATTTCAGGTGCAAAAATTTCATTATCGGTAAGCACGATCACCAGGTTATTTCTCAATATGGAAGCATGCCTGATTATGCCATCAATGCTATCGGAAGCATATATTACTTCATCAATGTTGTTCGTAATGAAAGCACTGTCGGGGGATGCATCATATAGTCCCGGGCCTGCCACCTTCACGCCGGATGGTATGACCTTTTGCAGGGATGACTTAATCAGTTTGATATCGCGTGCGTATTGAAATTTGTTGTTTCTAACGAGAATAATTTTTGATTCGCGATGGTATTTTTTAACGAAGCCGGCCAACATTGCAGGCTGTGCATCGTGCGAGGGTTTTAGCTTAAACACATTCGGGCTGTTCAGCACCTCTGCCCGGCGGGTCAGCGGGTTCACGATCTTGATATCAAACATCTCGGCAAAGTTTGATACCAGCTTGAAGTTCCTGCTAAAGAACGGCCCGATGATCAGATCCATGCTGCTCAGCTCAGGCTCCTGCAGCACCTTGATGGTCTTAGACACTTTTTCATCAACATCATAAACATAGAGTCTGACATTCAGGCCTTCTGCTTTCAGTTCTTCCAGTGCCATCATAAAGCCCTCATAAAACTGTATAAAGTTAAACGGCCGGTAATCAGATGGGGTCACAGAGCCATCCTTGCCATAAATATTGATATCACGCACCTCTTCAGCATATAGCGGGATCATGAGCGCAATCCTGTATTCCTTATCATTCCCTGGTGTACCTTCATAGCACCTGATGCTGTCATTGCTAACAATTTCAGGGGGTGTATCATCCGGCTTCTGAATAACAAGATGCACATTGTCGGGCTTAGGGTCAGCAGGAGGGCCTACGGGTATGATCAGCATATCGCCAGGATAAACCCTTGAGCGTGTGCCAGGATTTGCTTCTTTTATGTCTGTGACACTCATCGTATATTTTGAGGCCACTCTTTTCAGCTTCGTCTTTTTTCTTACTTTATGAGTGATAAAGTTCTCAGGATTAAGCGAAACCGGGATCCTTACCACCTCACCCGGAAAGATATCTTCCGTCAGGCCAAGATTAAAAGCCATCAGGCTATCAATACTAATCCTGTATTTTCTAGCTATACCGTAAAGTGTTTCCTTGCTGGCGACGGTATGCTCAAAATATTTTTTCTCTTCCTGTGCCCTCCTATCATCATTACCCTTTTTCTCGGCCACACCTTTATGTTCACTCCTTGCCGCTTCCTTTAATGGGATCTTAAGGTACTGCCCCGGCTTAAGCCCTTCGGTCCATTCAGGATTTGCGCCTTTCAGCTCCTCAGCAGTGATATCATAGATACGGGATATACCATACAGGGTTTGCCCTTTTTTAACGATGTGGAAAATAAATCTGAATTCTCCTTTTCGCAGGTCGTCAGTGATCTTTTCATCGCGACTCTCAAAAGGAATATTCAGTACCTGACCGATGGCAAGTCCGCCTTTAGCATCAGGATTTTCATATACCAGTTCATCTACCGGCAGACCGTAAACTTTTGACAAAGAATACAGTGTCTGGCCCTGCTTAATGGTATGCAGATAATATATTTTCCCATCAATTCGTTCAAGGTGATCTGATTTTTCTATTTCCTGCGACATCAGCAGTGCGGGGCTGCCTGTTATGATTACAAGAAGTATGATTATCTGCCGGAGCTTATTCATGCTATTCAGTATAATTATTCCCACTCAATGGTTGAAGGAGGCTTGGAGCTGATATCATATACCACGCGGTTTACGCCTTTTACCCTGTTAATGATATCGTTCGAGACCTTAGCCAGAAACTCGTATGGAAGGTGCGACCAGTCGGCCGTCATTCCATCAGTAGAGCCAACCGCTCTCAGGGCAACCACATTTTCATATGTTCTCTCATCCCCCATCACCCCTACAGACTGTACGGGTAATAAAACAGCCAGTGCCTGCCACACATCATCATAAAGGCCATTGCTTTTCAGCCCTTCAATAAAAAGATCATCCACATCCTGTAATATCCTGATCTTCTCTGCCGTCACCTCCCCAACGATACGTATGCCCAGCCCGGGCCCCGGGAATGGGTGGCGGCCTAAAATATGAACAGGCATGTCCAGGGCTTTTCCTATCCGTCTCACTTCATCTTTAAATAACGAATTCAGGGGCTCAATTATTTTCAGCTTCATAAAATCAGGCAGCCCGCCTACATTATGATGAGACTTAATCGTTGCCGAGGGACCGTTTACCGACACGGATTCGATCACGTCGGGGTAGATGGTTCCCTGTGCCAGCCATTTTACATTTTGAATCTTGTGTGCTTCCTCATCAAAGACTTCAATAAAGGTCCGGCCAATAGCTTTTCTCTTACCTTCAGGCTCAGATATTCCCGTCAGGGCATCATAAAATCGTTCTTTCGCATCTACACCTGTCACATTAAGGCCCATGCCCTGGTACGACTCCAGCACCCTGTCAAATTCATTCTTACGCAGTAAGCCGTTATCCACAAAGATGCAATGCAGCTTTGGCCCTATGGCACGATGCAATAACATCGCTGCCACCGATGAGTCCACACCTCCTGATAAGCCCAGCACCACCTTCTCCTCACCCAGTGTCTCCTTCAGTGAAGCAATGGTAGTATCGATAAATGAATCCGGTGTCCAGGATTGTGAGCAAGCACATATGTCTACAATATAATTTTTGAGTAGTGTTGTTCCTTCGGTAGAGTGATACACCTCGGGGTGAAACTGAATGCCATAGGTATCTTCCCCCTTTATCTTATATCCGGCCACCTGCACATCATGTGTGCTTGAGATCACCTCAAAGCCGGCCGGCAGATCTAATATCGTATCACCATGCGACATCCATACCTGGCTGCCATCGCTCATACCTTTCATCAACTCACTATCCTCATTAATATATGCCAGGTTTGCGCGTCCGTACTCCCTCACTGCAGAAGGAGCCACTTCTCCCCCATCCTGCCGGGCCATCAGCTGTGCACCATAACATACGCCAAGGGTTGGCACGATTGTCCGTATACCTCCGAGTTCCGGATTCGGAACACCTTCTCCATGTACAGAGAATGGGCTTCCCGACAGGATTACGCCTTTAACATGAGGGCCGATATCGGGGATCTTATTAAAAGGATGTATCTCACAATAAACATTCAGCTCCCTCACCCGCCGGGCAATAAGCTGGGTGTACTGGGAACCAAAATCAAGGATCAAAATCATTTCTTCCATGGCGCAAAGATAGTGAAATTCGATACTCGA
>JBDLIJ010000126.1:0-9654 GCA_039714935.1 Bacteroidota bacterium
CTCATCTGGCCGCCACTACCATCCAGGGCCCAGCTAAATCCCATTTCATTATGAAAATCCTGATAGCTTTTCCCGGCATTCTCCTCATCCTCCAGCCAAAGGGAGTAATCATATTCACTGGTTTTAAGCCCCTGCCCGTATTCATTCTGGTAGTTAGGTAAAATATACACTTCGTCAACAGCGAATGAAGTTGAAAACTCAACGCCAATACCTTTTCGCTTTGCTCCTTTTTTAGTGGTTATCAGCACCACCCCGTTAGCGGCCCGGCTGCCATATAAAGCTGAAGCACTGGCTCCCTTAAGGATTGATATACTTTCAATGTTGGAAGGATCAATATCCATGGCAGCATTACCAAAGTCAGTATAAGTAGAATTAACCCTTGCTGACGAGACCCCATTCATGATAGGTGTGCCATCAACCACAAAAAGAGGCTGGTTAGATCCTTTAAATGACTTGTTTCCACGAATCTGTATCGTGGATGAAGCGCCAACCTGCCCTGAAGATGAAACGATCTGTGCTCCTGCAACTTTTCCCTGCAGGGCTGATATCACATTTTCCGGGTTTGTCCTGGCAACTTCGTCACCCTTAACATCCTGAACAGCATAACCAAGGGCATTTTTTTCACGTTTAATGCCAAGGGCAGTAACCACTACTTCCTTAAGCGTCTGTACATCCTCCTCAAGTGCAACGTTTATTACTCTTTGAGAACCTACAACAATTTCTTTTGTTATGTAGCCAACAAAGCTTACAACCAGTACAGCACTTTCAGCATTAACTTCAATGGAAAAAGCTCCATCGATATCTGTGATAGTGCCTGTTGTCGTACCTTCAATGTAAATAGTCGCTCCCGGAAGGGTTTCGCCCGTGATGTCATCGCTAACCTGGCCACTGATGCCTATTTGTGCAAGCAATGGACCACTTATGATTAGCAATGAAAAAATGAAAATAATTTTTTTCATAATGACAATTTTAGTGAGTAAGCAATCTATATATATTTATATTTTTATGATACCAATTCCTGGCAGATCATTTAGTGTAACTTTTCCATTTATTACTTTTATCCCTACAAAAACATCATTGCTGATCAGGAGGTTGCCATCAAGGTCGGCCCAGTCAACAAGTGGCGACAATTGTGCAGCAGCCGAAACAGCACATGAGGTTTCAGTCATACATCCTATCATGACCTTCATATCCATTGCTCTGGCAACGGTAATCATTTTATGGGCTTCACGCAGGCCGGTACTTTTCATCAGTTTGATATTAATTCCGGAGTATATATCTTTAAACTTTGCCACATCAGGCAGCCTTTGAAATGCTTCGTCTGCAATGGTTGGCAGGGGGCTGTTTTCTGTCAGCCAAACCATGTCGTCAACCTGTGTCTTTGGCATTGGTTGCTCAACAAATTCAATTCCCTTTTCTTTTAGCCAGTGGATCATTTCAAGGGCCTCATGCTTGTCTTTCCAGCCCTGGTTCACATCAACATACAAAGGTACGTCAGTAACAGACCTGATGGTGTTGATCATCTCCTTGTCGTTTCCGCCACCCAGCTTGACTTTAAGTACCTTAAAACGGCTTGCCTCAACTGTCTTTTCCCTTACAACATCCGGTTCGTCAATCCCGATTGTAAATGAAGTATATGGTGTGTTAGCGGGATTTAATCCCCAGAGTTTATATAGTGGCTGGTCGAGGATCTTGCCGATGAGATCGTGAAGAGCAATATCGATGCATGCCTTTGCTGCCCGGTTATTTTCATCCACAGCATCCACATACGCCAGAATATCGTCCATTCTGAAGGGGTCCTTAAACTGTCCAAGGTCGACCTTATTAAGAAATGTGAACACCGACTCCTGTGATTCGCCAAGATAAGGAGGCATAGAGGCCTCACCATAACCAACAAGGCCATCATACTCAATTTCGGTCAGAACAACGGGGGTAGTATTTCTCGAATATCCTGCCACTGTGAACGTATGCCTGAGCTCGAGGTCATAAGTTCTGAAACGCAGCTTCATTTTACCATTTCCGATCAGTGCAGGAGCCTGCCCGAATGATTTATTCATCACTATCGGCGCCATTGATGCTGCACCCAGCGTTTTTACAAAGTTTCTTCTGCTGGTCTTCATTCTTTGTCGTTTATGATTTCTTTGTAAAATTTATTTTCTGCGAAATTCTCAATTCCACTTCCATCGATTTCTCCTTTAACCCTGCTGGCCCTGACAAAACGGGGCACATACTCTGCAATGAAGTTGTCCCTTGTGCTGTCAATACTATTTATCCGGACTTTTCCTGATGCATGAATAAATTCCGTTTTGCCTATGTACATAGCAACATGGGTGACTCTCTCCGGAAGTGAGTCGGATGCTTTACGACCAAAAAACAAAAGGTCGCCGGGCAGAAGGTCTGTGCACTCATATGTGCTTGTGATCTCCTTTCCGTATTTCGTTTGCTGTGAAGCATCCCGCTGCAGGATAATTCCGTTCATGTAATAAATAGTTGAAGTAAAACCACTGCAGTCAATAGCTTTGGATGAAGTACCTCCCCACAAATACGGGATCCCGACAAATTTTTGTGCTGTTGACACCAGTGCTTCTTCAACAAGAAGCATGTTGAATATTATATTTGCATCAATGGTCTCCGCTATTTTAACCCATGCCACACGCTTATCAGGATATTGCACCTGATAAAAACCTTTGTCGGTTGATATAATCGGCAGAATACACCCCACAACAAGATCTGAGACCCTTTGTGATTTATCATCAGCTTGAGTATATGAGAATCCATATTGCTTATTAAAGATAATTTTTTCAGATTGCTTATATGCTGAAAGTTCTTGCTTGCCGATCTTTGTAATAGCCGGGGCATCAACCCAGGCAATATATTTATTGGGTGTTTGAATTAAATACCAATCATTTTTTCTTTTTAGTATTCTGACCGGAGTGCCTAGCAGCGCCTGTGTGACAATCTCGGAACTGTGCTTTGGTTTACTCCGAAGGTTGGCCACAGAGTTATTGATCAAGCCGGTAACAATTTGATCGATATCTTCCTCTGGGAGTAAGCTGATATGGTTTTCAATGTGAGGGTATTCTTTTATGATGACTGCATCAATTGCATCAAAAGATTCTGTTTTGTCAAGCTCCCCAATAATCCTGATCGTGTCTGAAGAACGATCAATTGAGATATCCCATAGCGCGATCCTTGTGTCGGGCGCATATACTGATTTTATAGAATCTAACAGGATCTGAACCTTTTCAGTGTCTGTGTGTTTGGTTTGGATAGTACATCCTGTCATACCTGAAATGATAATAAATAGGATGAAACAGGCAGCAGAATTGATTAGTTTTAGATGATAACAGTTGGCAGTGCACATATTCAACTCAAATATAAATAAAATAATATAAGCATCTGTTATTAATTGTATCTAATTGTGAATGTTAGTGTATTCGCCTGTTTTCAAGGCATATAATAATTTGGATGCTCAGAATTATAAGTGTGAAACTAAATAATAAATTTGCTATTCATTGTAAATATCTATAATTTTATAGGTTAAACTACTAATACTAAATCATTAATTAATTAAAATGTAAGCGTATGAAAAACTTTACTTTTTTTATTATGGCAGGGTTTCTGCTAATCACCTTTTCATTATCTGCCCAATCCGGGCTGGTTGGTCTGTACACTTTTTCAGATTCGCAGAACTTATTTCTGAATACTGCAACTGAGCCGGGCATTGGTACAACCATGTGCGAAGGTGTGATGAAGTTTCTGCCGGATGCACCCAGTGGTGATGAAGACGATCAGCCTTCCATCGAAGGCACAGACTGGGAAGTTGTCAGTGGCGTGAATGATAATGCTATTGCACTAAAGGCCCATAACTGGTTTAAAGTATGGCACGGAATCCCTGCAAACGGAGGCGGTGATTATGTAAATGAGTATACATTCGTAATAGATTTCCGTATTGCCGACACTTCCGTAATCTATTCTCTGGTTGAAGTAAATCCAACTCCCAAAGAAAACGGTTATACCTCAGAAGTAGAAATTGTTGGTGGTAAAGTAGGCTCTGTTGGTGCACCTGCCAGCGGTGCAGATCCCCTGGGATTTTCGGAAAATATCCTTACAACTGACGAATGGCACAGAGTTGTCTACGCAGCGAAGCTATCAGAATATATTGAAGTTTATGTTGACGGCGTGCTATGGAATTCTATGGAAGGAGATTTTACGGATGCAAGACCTGCTCTGTATGGTTCAGAAACGGATCCTGATGATGCAGCCGTGAAGTTGTGCGGCAATAACGAACAGTTTCCTATCAATGACCCTGCCCGTGATGGTGACAAAGATATTGACCTTCTTGCGGTATTCAACAGAACGCTTGAAGCCAGTGAGATTTATGACCTTGGTGGTGCCGGATCATGGACTGGTATTGAAGACGAAATAGCACTCAACAATGTTAGCATGTATCCAAATCCTGCAAGTAGTATTTTAACTATTACCGAAGCACAGGGCTCTACGGTTGATATCATAAATATTACAGGACAAATTGTTAAGAGTGTAATCATTGAAGGAGAAATTTCTACAATTGATGTCAGCCTGCTTAACAGTGGTATTTATTTTGTAAGAATAACTCATAATCGGACTTCTTATACACAGAAGCTGATCATTGAGTAAAACAAAATTAAACATATTAAAAAAGGCAAATTGAATCTCAATTTGCCTTTTTTTGAAGTATAAAATTGAACGAAATTCCATCCTTCCTGATATGTTATTGGAAAAGACAGATCATCCGTCTGCTTTCTATTTTGAACTGAAAAACTGTGGTTTGACGATTAGCATCGTGTAAACAAAGTAATTATTCCCCAGGTCGTAGAGTGCTTTATTCGCCTGATCCTGGTATCCGTAAACCATCTGGTTTTTAGTATCAGAAACCATCGCATAGGAGGCTCCCACTTTTAAAATTACTTCCTTGCTGAATTTTCGGGTGTATTCAAGGTCTATATGATTCCCCATGCTGCCTTCCCAGTATACAGGGTCTCCGTTTTCATCAAATTCGGCAACAGGCTTTTTAGTTTCCGGGTCAAATCCTGAATGAGCAGCTACCTTAGTGGTCAGCATAGGTGCATAGAATGCAAATTGTAAGATGTCTTTAGGTGTGAATTTATAATTGACCTTTAAGTTAGGATCAAAATATCCTCCACCCTTGGTTCCGATCTTATAATTGTCCTGTACCAGAAAATAGTTGATGTGTCCGCCATAGTATGGGAATCGTGCGCTATACATCAGATCAAATGTATGACGGGTATTGTTATATGCTTCATCATCATTTGAATAATCACGGCCTGAGATGAGCTCCATCCCCAGGGATACTTCAAGCTTTTTCTCCATAGTCCTCATACCAAGTTCGGCTGTTACGAGGTAGGCTGCTATGTTTTTGCGTTCTCCGTCAGAGCCCCTGGAAAAGTCTTTACCATGCTGGTAATAGGCAGAACCGAAAGCGAAGAAGCCGTTTTGGCCAGACTTGCCTTTATTATAACTGAGCATCAATCCGTGCGTGCCGGTTCCCAGCAGAACATTGTTTGCTACGTCTTGTTTTCCTGAGAGTGTCAGCATCAGTGATGCATGGAACTTATCATTGATGACTTTTTTTACGTTTAAAAAGTTCATGGTCTTCAGCTTATCGACATTCCAATTGCTGTTATCAACCATGCCTGTCCGGGTTCCATCGTTGTTATATGAAGCTCCGGCATCGATCAGCCACCCTGACTCCTTATTGTGAAATTTGAACAATACCCCGTCATAACTCAGGCCGGAAGTCCACCAGTTTCTCCATGATAAAACACGCATGTCGTTATAATTCCATTCCTGTCGACCAACACGGATGCTTGTGTGTTTTCCCATCTTCAGCTCTACCCAGGCCTCATAAACACCAAAGGAATTTGAGTTTCCTTCCACACCTGTTTTGTTATACAGATCGTCAGAACCCCAGACACGGGCATCCTGTAAACTCAACTTTGCTGATAACTTTTCATTTGAATAGCCTAGTATAAGCCTCGATCGCTGATCGAGAGAGTATACGGCATCGCTGTTTGCTTTCACCGGAAGCTTGTACCCATGGTCCGTTGAAAAACGGCTCCTGAATTCCCCGTCAACAGTAAACTGTGCAAATATTGTGGTTGAGAGGGCAATCAATACTGTACTCAATAATATTTTCAATTTATTCATAATATATGTTTTGTGAATTAATAAAATAAATTGGCTCAAGATACAAATTTGATTATTCTTTTATTACTGCTGCCAGGATTTCTTCATTTTCTTTGGCTGCTTCGTCCATCACTTCAGGAATGATCCCGGTCATGGTACTGGCCATTAAACCTGAATTCATCCTTGAGATGTATACCTTACCATCATTTTTTTCATAGATGGCAACCCTGCAGGGCATCAATGAGGAAACTATTCGCTCTTCGCTCTTTTCCAGAATCCTGCCGGCGTGGTCAGGATGACAAAGTTCAAATACCTTCACGGCCTTGACATCTTTTCCATATTTTGCCATGGTTTTTTGAAGATCATGGGTAGCAGGGATCTTCCAGTTGTGTTCTTTTACTGATTCCTCGAACTTGATGACGGTGGCATCAAATGATTCGTATTTACTTTCATCTTCCAATATCATCATGGCAGGAGCTGCTTTGTATACCACAATAACTGTAACAAGCAAACCCAGTACAAATCCGATAATTCCTGACAATAAACTTTTTTTCATTTCTATAGATTTTAATAATTAATAATTAATACTTAATAGATGCAAAATTTGCTAGAGGCAAATAATAACGGCGGCAAAAGTATAATATTATATTTAAATGGCCTATTTTTGAAAAAAATTAGTTCACATCAGGATAAGAGATGGAAAGAAATATCATGGAGCTGCTTTATGAGCTCAAAAAGAAATTTATGATCAATGATGGTGCTTTTATGAAGGAGGCTGAGCTTACACCATCAGAGTATTATACTTTTATAGCTATCGGTGACTGTGATATGTTAAAGAGTGATTTGCTGGCGGAAAAGACCGGACTTTCATTGTCGAGGATAAGCAGGGTAATTGATAAAATGGTTGTACGTGGCTATCTTGACAGGTTCCCGAACAGCAATGACCGCAGGGCAATAACCCTGGAGCTTACCCGTGATGGTCATGAACTTTTGCAGAAGATCCTCAGATTCCGCAAAAACTGTGAGTCGCAAATCGTACAAAATGTTTCTGATGAAGAGCTGGAACAAATAAAACAGGGCCTCAATACAGTGCTGAAGCTTATATAAAAGATAATATATTCCTCATTTTTCGGAGGCTGGCACGGCAAGGTCTTTTTGTTTGTCAGCCAAATGAAATATCTTCATTAAGTAATCGTGGAGGTGGCTTGCTTCCATTGTGAATTCCTTCAATAAAAGAATTGGCCAGGCGACGTATTTCTCCATGATACCCACCTTCGAGAACAGCAAACACTTTTGTTTTTCTGAATGCTTTTTTCAATTGGAATGCTGCTTCGTAATACAGCCTGTCAGAGTAATTAAGTTCCAGGATATCATCATGGCAGTATCCGTCAAACCCTACTGAGACACCAATGACATCTGGTTTGAAATTAATTGCTGCCGGGATAATCTTGTTCAGCTTATCAAGAAATTCTTTATCCCCATTACCCGGGAATAAAGGCATGTTTAAGGTATAGCCGACGCCTTCTCCCTCACCTGTTTCAATGACGGACCCGGTGTAAGGAAACGTATTTTCCTGATGAATTGACACAAACAGCACTTTATTGGTGTCGTAGAATATGTTCTGTGTGCCGTCGCCATGATGTCCGTCAATATCCAGAATAAATACACGCTTTCCTTCATTAACAAGTTTTTGCGTGGCAATGGCCATATTGTTAAATAAACAGAGGCCATGTGCTTTATCCTTGCTGGCATGATGTCCGGGAGGTCGCACAATGGCAAAATCACCTGTTTCGGAAGCCTTAACGCTAAGGCCGACTGCCAGGCATGCAGCCTCGTAGCTGTCCCTGGATAAATGAACTTCTACCAGGTATTTATTCTGTTCACAAGCATTACGGATGAGGTCAGTATACTCCTGTGGATGGACCAGGCTGATCCATTCTTCGCCATTCACAGTAGTATCAGGAATGTCTGTAAAATCGTTGATCCTATATGCTCCCTCACCCGTACAATCCGGGTTATGTTTCAGAAACAATTTGTTGAAAAGGAATTCCATCCCGCTAATTTAACGCAGCAAATTTACTATTTTAGATCAGATAACATAAACTTTCTGAGTCTTTTTAACTGCCTGTCGTCATTCCTTGGAATCATACAGTGGAGAAAAAATATTGATTACAGGAAGATTTGAAAAAAAGCTTAATTTTCAATGACATCTTCTTCAATCATGGCTTTGAGTGCCCGATAATTAGTTTTTCCACTTCCCAGTAATGGGATCTCATCCACGATCCTGATATCACGGATTCGGGCAATGGATGCCACGCCTGTGTCCCGGAGATACCTGTTAACTTCAGACAGGTCAATTTCTTTGATGGTAAACAGGGCAACGATTGGATCATTGGTCTTGTCACTGCCTTCGACAGCCAGCACCTGCCGTCCGTCCTCGCCATATTTTTCAAGCAATATTCTTTCAAGATATGGCATGCTCACCATTTCTCCACCTATTTTAACAAAACGTTTCAGCCGTCCGGTGATAAATAAGTAACCTTCTTCATCAAAATAGCCCAGATCTCCTGTGCGATAGTACTTGTCACCTTTAAGCACCATGAAAGGATCATCAATATCATCATCCATATAGCCGCTAAAGATGCTGTTGCCGGCAACTACGATCATGCCTTCTTTCCCTTGAGAGACTGGTTCGTCAGTATCAATATCTATGATATGACAATCGAGTCCTTCGATAATTTTACCTACACTGTTTAGTTTTGGTTTGTCTTTAGGGGTCAGGCTAACTATCGGACTACATTCTGTGATGCCATATCCCTCTACAATGATTGACTGATTGCCGGTTAGCTTCATAAAGTGCTCAAAAGTATCTTTGTGTAAGCTTTCAGCTCCGGAGATCACCAATTCAACCGTGGACATATCTTCCTCTGAAGCACGCTCCATGATCATCTTCAGCAGGGTGGGGGTTACTATGATGTTATTGGCTTTTGTATGTTTAAGAACATCCACCACTTCGCGAATATTAGTGGGGTTGGGGGTGTAGGCAGCTTTAACGCCGGTAATGAGTGGCAGTATTGATAAAACAGTAAAGCCAAAGCTATGAAAGGGAGGCAGGAAACTCAGGAAAACTCCGTTTGCGCGTATATCAAAATTCTTCAGTGCAAATGCCAGGTTGCTGACCACATTTTCATGTGTCAGCGGTACAGCCTTCGGAACCGTTTCGCTGCCTGATGTAAAGAGAACCACTGCTGTTTCATCGATCTTTGTATTTATGAGTGCAGGAATTTTCGACATCAGTAATCCTTTTAGTTTCATGCCCAGGCTGATGTTTTTCACTTCTTTATCAAGAAACAACAGGCGGTGTGAAATATCTTCCGGGATCTGCTCCTTGATCTTATCATAGAAGGCTCCTGCTGTAATAATGACCTCCAGGTCTGTGATATCAGCACATATGGCCAGTACTTT
>JBDLIJ010000127.1:0-9628 GCA_039714935.1 Bacteroidota bacterium
CGATTTTTGGCTGACCGACAGAAATGAACTGTTAGACAACGAGTCTGAAGATGTATTTCGCTTTTCTCAAAATGAAGATGTAATTGATTTGAGTTCATCATTCCGGGAACTTATCTTAATAGAGGAACAAATAAAGAATATTTGTAAAGATGATTGTAAGGGTCTTTGTTCAAATTGCGGTGAAAATCTGAACGAAGGGACCTGCGGATGTTCCACTGAAATTAAGGATAATACCTGGGATGCATTAAAAAATTTAAAGGATAAAATAGAATAAACTAAAAAATAACAAAAAATGGCACATCCAAAAAGAAAGATATCCAAAACCAGGAGAGATAAAAGGAGGACCCATTATAAAGCTGACCTGCCTACACTGGCAACCTGTCCTACTACAGGAACTGTTCACATTTATCACAGGGCATATTACGTTGACGGCGACCTTTATTACAAAGGCAAGCTCGTGATGGCAAAAGGTGAGTAAGCTGAACTTTTCCTGATCTTTAGCGTTTATTTTTCAAATCAATTCTGACTGAACATGAATATCGGATTGGATATTATGGGTGGTGATCATGCGCCTGATGCAACACTGGATGGGGTTATCCTGGCCAGGGAGATCTTGCATGATACCGATCATCTTGTCCTGTTTGGTGATAAAGAACTGATTAAAACTAAATTGAAAGATAAGAATGTCAATCCTGATGAGTTTACAATTATTGACGCTCCCGATGTGATAGGGATGAGTGAAAAACCCATCAAGGCATTCACACAAAAACCAAAATCAAGCATTGCTGTCGGCTTCCACTTCCTGAAAGAAGGTAAGATCGATGCCTTTGCCAGTGCCGGCAATAGCGGTGCCATGGTGGTAGGGTCGATGTACAGCACTGAAATGATTGAGGGTGTATTGAGGCCCTGTACTGCTGTCGTTATTCCAAAAGAAAATGGTGGCAACTCCTTTCTGCTTGATGTGGGAACCAATCCCGACCCTAAGCCTGAGATGATGGTTCAGTTTGGGATACTGGGATCCTATTTTGCAAAATATGTTTATAAGCTTGAAAACCCCAGAGTAGGGCTTTTAAATATTGGTGAAGAGGAAGAAAAAGGAAATATCCTTTCGCAGGCCGCACACAAACTAATGAAAGAGTCTCCCAACCTTAATTTTGTTGGGAATGTTGAAGGTCGTGATATATTATTGAATTCGGCCGATGTTGTAGTCACTGACGGTTTTACAGGTAATGTATTGCTAAAGCAGCTTGAATCATTGTATCACCTGCTCAAGCGCAGAAATCTATATGATGATTTTGTTGAACGGATGAATTATGAGAATTTTGGCGGCACTCCCATCCTCGGAATAAAATCTACAGTTATCGTCGGGCACGGCATTTCTAATGATAATGCCATCAAGAATATGATCCTTCTCACAAAAAATGTGCATGAAGCAAAGCTTTCAGATAAAATTCGGGGAGAGCTTCAAAAACATTCGTAAATTTACCGCCCAAAAAACACCTTTTATGAGTAAATTAAGAGCAGCAATCACCGGCATACACGGCTGGGTCCCGGACTATGTACTTACAAATGCCGAACTGGAAAAGATGGTGGATACTACTGATGAATGGATCACGACCAGGTCGGGGATAAAAGAAAGAAGAATACTTAAGGGTGAAGGACAGGGAGCATCTGTAATCGGTGCTGAAGTAGTGAAAGGCTTGCTCGAAAAAACAGGCACTAAACCGGAAGAGATTGATCTGCTTATCATATCCACTGTTACTCCTGATTATGCTTTTCCTTCCACAGCAAATATCGTTTCCGATAAGTGCGGGCTGAAGAACGCATGGAGCTTCGACCTGAATGCTGCCTGCTCGGGATTTTTATTCGCACTTACAACAGCAACTCAGTTTATTGAAAATGGAACCTATAAAAAAGTGCTGGTGGTAGGAGCTGAAAAAATGTCGATGATGACAGATTATACCGATCGTGCCACCTGTGTGCTCTTCGGTGATGGTGGTGGCGGTGTTTTGCTCGAACCCACAACTGAAGATGTGGGAATAATAGATTCTAAACATTATTCCGATGGATCAGGACGTCAGTACCTTTATCAAAAAGGGGGCGGATCGGTGAAGCCGGCATCATACGAAACAGTTGCCAATGGCGAGCACTTTATTTATCAGGAAGGCCAGTCGGTATTTAAATTTGCTGTAAAAGGTATGGCCGATGTATCTGTGGAGATAATGAACAGAAATAACCTTACCTCTGATGATGTAACATGGCTGGTACCCCACCAGGCTAACCTTCGTATCATCGATGCCACTGCAAGAAGAATGGGCATTGACAAGAACAAGGTGATGATCAACATTCAGAAATATGGAAATACTACCACCGGAACCATCCCGCTCTGCTTATGGGAATGGGAAAACAAGCTTAATAAAGGCGACAATATTATCCTGTCGGCCTTTGGTGGCGGGTTTACCTGGGGATCGGTATACCTTAAGTGGGCGTATTAGACGGGTGCCGGGTGCCAGATACCGGGTATCGGGTTGTAACCAAAACCCCATTCGCGCGTCTTATATGTAAATGAAGTTCAGGGAAGACCAATATTACATTGAAAAGGTCCTAAATGGGAATATTGCTGCTTATCGCCAACTGGTGGAGAAGCACCAGGACTTTGTCTTTACAATCGTACGGAAGATCGTTAATTCCCCTGAAGAAGCTGAAGAGGTAGCCCAGGATATATTTGTGAAAGCATATAAAAAGCTACCTGACTTTCACGGGAAGGCAAAATTTTCTACATGGCTGTACAGGATTGCATACAATACCGCGATCAGCCATACCAGAAAAAGGAAAGTGGAATTCCTTTCAGCAGAGGATCATATGATCGAAAAATATAGTGAAGATGAAATCCTTCAAGGCATACAAGGCCTTTCTTCCAAAGAACAGAAAAGTTTGATCAACAATGCCATGGCTACACTGCCAAAGACCGACAGCCTCATAATAACGCTCTTTTACTTTCACGAAAAGGGCCTGGAGGAGATCGGAGAAATTGTTGGGATGACACAGAATAACGTGAAAGTGAAGTTGCACAGGATCAGAAAAAGATTACTCATAGAAATGAACGATATATTGGGCAAAGATGTAAACACCGTTGCCTGAGGGAGGTAAGATATGACCAGTAAAAATGAACATCAGGAAGGCTTTTTTAAAAAACTCCTTAAGCAGGGCAGTGTTGAAAAAGCACCCGGGGGCTTTGCCGATAAGGTGATGGCAGCCATTGAAGCAGAAGCAGCTACGGTAAAAGCAAAGTGGTGGATGCAAAGTAATGCATGGATATGGGGAAGTGTTGTTTTTGCATTTGCCTGCCTGGTAGTTATGGTATTTATGATCGATTTTTCATTTATGGGTAATATAGTTAAAGGAGTAGAACTGGACGGAAGCATGATCAGCCATTTTGTGAATTATCTTGGAAGCGGATTTGTAAGCTTATTTAGCGGCTTTAATATCTCGTCAATTACCATAAGCATTGTGGTCGCCATCCTTGCCCTGTTTGTCGTTGACCGCCTGCTGCGCCGTAAGCCAAACGTGGAGATTGGAATGATATAACCACTAACCGTCAACCGTCAACCGTCAACCGTCAACCCGTCAACCCGTCAACCGTCAACCCGTCAACCGTCAACCATCTTTACCTATCTTCGTAATAAAAAAGCATGCTCCCACCATCCTTAAGTGAAGAAGTATCAGCATTGCTGTCGGCAAGAACAGGAACCTCCACAGAGATCATTGGGGCCAGCTCATTGTCTGGCGGGTCTATCAATGATGCCTTTCAGATTGAAACGAACTCAGGTAATTACTTTTTAAAGTACAACCAGGCCTCAGCATACCCCGGCATGTTTGAGCAGGAGGCCAAAGGCCTTGCATTGTTACAAGAGGCTAAGGAGATCAGGGTGCCCGGGCTTATTGCATCCGGCGAAGCCGGGAAACACAGCTTCCTTTTACTCGAATATCTTGATTCAGCAGTGAAAACAAAAGACTTCTGGGAAAAATTCGGAAGGGAATTAGCTGCCTTGCACAAACACAGCTCAGACACATTCGGTTTAGACCACGATAACTATATAGGATCCCTGAAGCAATATAATAGCCCACACAGCAGCTGGCTTGACTTTTTCAGGGAAGAGCGCCTGATAGTCCAGATGGAGATGGCCGGAAAAGCAGGGCTGATGCGCCCGCATTTGAGACAATCCTTTGAAAGATTGTTTAATAAGCTGGATGAGATCTTCCCGATAGAACCACCCTCTCTCATCCATGGTGATCTGTGGAGTGGCAACTATATGGTTGATGACAAAGGACAGGCCTGCATCATCGACCCGGCTGTTTATTACGGTTTTAGAGAGATGGACATCGGGATGTCGAGATTATTTGGTGTTTTTGGATCAGCGTTTTACGATTCCTACCATGAATCCTGGCCCATGGCTCCCGGCTGGCGCGAACGTGTTGAGATCTGTAATCTTTACCCACTGATGGTGCATGTTAATCTTTTTGGTGCCGGATACCTGGGGTCGGTGGAGTCGATACTTATGAGGTTTTAGGTGTTAGGTTGGCAGGCCGCATCCGGCAGGATATCAGTTTTCCCGGACTGAAGTCCGGGGGCACAGGGCTCTGACGTAATCCCCGGGGCTTTAGCCCCAAAATCAATTTCTTTTCTTAATTTTGCCTGCGCTACAAATTCAGCATATCCCATGAATCACAACGAAGAGAATAAAGAAGTTACAAAGTCGCTGAACTTTATCGAGTCTATCATAGAAGAAGATATCAGCAATAATAAGAATGATAGTCGTGTACACACACGATTTCCCCCGGAGCCGAACGGATACCTGCACATCGGGCATGCTAAATCCATATGCCTGAATTTTGGCCTTGCAAACAGCTATAACGGCCTTTGCAACCTTCGCTTCGACGACACCAACCCCACCAAAGAAGAACAGGAATATGTAGACTCCATCAAGGAAGATGTTCGCTGGCTTGGTTTCGACTGGGAGGACAGGCTGTTTTATGCCTCTGATTATTTTGACCAGCTTTACGAATGGGCCGAAAAGCTGATCATGGATGGTAACGCATATGTTGATGACCAGACTGCAGATGAGATCAGCGAGCAAAGAGGGGCACCCACCCGCCCGGGAGCTGAGAGCCCTTTCCGTGATCGTGATCCGCAGGCCAACCTGGAGCTGTTCCGAAGGATGAAGAACGGTGATTTTGAGGATGGCTCGAGGGTGCTCAGGGCAAAGGTCGACATGGCCTCACCCAATATGCATATGCGCGACCCGGTGATCTATCGTATCATGCATACAGCACACGACCGCACAGGCGATAAATGGTGCATCTACCCCATGTATGATTTTGCGCATGGGCAGTCAGACTACATGGAGGGCATCACACATTCGATCTGTACACTGGAATTTGAGATCCACAGGCCGCTCTACGACTGGTTCCTCGACAAGCTCATAGAAACAGAATACCGCCCCCGGCAGATAGAATTTGCCCGTCTCAACCTGAGTTATACCGTGATGAGTAAGCGGAAACTGCTGGAGCTGGTACAGGAAAAACATGTAAGCGGCTGGGACGACCCCAGGATGCCCACCGTATCCGGATTGCGCAGAAGAGGATATACACCGGAGTCGATCCGTAATTTCGCCGACCGCATTGGCGTTGCCAAAAGAGACAATGTCATTGATGTGGCATTGCTTGAGCACAGTATCCGTGAGGATCTGAATAAAAAAGCACCGAGGGTGATGGGCGTGCTGGACCCACTGAAAGTGATCATCACCAATTACTCTGAGGGACAGAGTGAAGAGCTGGAAGCCATCAATAATCCGGAGGATGAAAGTGCCGGTAAGCGGATGGTACCATTCTCACGAGAAATGTATATTGAGCGAGACGATTTCATGGAAGACCCGCCCAGGAAGTTTTTCAGGCTGGCACCTGGCAGGGAGGTGAGGCTGCGTTATGCTTATATCATAAAATGTGAAGAGATGATCAAGGATGCTGATGGCAAGATCACAGAGTTGAGATGTACCTATGATAAGGATACAAAGAGCGGTGGGCCGGCAGCAGGACGTAAAGTTAAAGGCACCATCCACTGGGTATCTGCCGAACATGCACTCCCGGCCGAGATCAGGCTTTACGACAGGCTTTTTCTTGATGAAAACCCTGATACGGGTGAAGAAGGAAAGGATTTTAAATCAAACCTGAATCCCGACTCCCTGGAGGTGAAAAATGGTTTTGTGGAACCCAGTCTGGCCGGGGCTGTACCGGAAGCAAAATACCAGTTCGAACGCAGGGGATACTTCTGTGTTGATTCAAAAGATTCCAAAGAAGGAAAGCTGGTTTTTAATCGTACGGTAGCTCTCAGGGATTCGTGGTCAAAAATTCACAAATCGAAGTAAGGATTTTCGGATTTCTTATTATATTTGCATCCGTTTCTCTATCTAAGCTTTGGCTTAGGAGAACGATCCGCCTTCGCCAAGGCTACGGCGGATACGATGCACACCTACGCTAAAGCTATGGTGTACGATGCACACCTACGCTAAAGCTACGGTGTACGATGCCCGATGGTGTAACTGGCAACACGTCTGATTCTGGTTCAGAAGAGTCTAGGTTCGAGCCCTAGTCGGGCAACACTCGCTAAAGCCTAATTATCTAAAATAAAGATAGTTAGGCTTTTTTGTTAAAACAATTTTGATTTAAGAAAATTCCTTTTTTTTCTTGTCGTGATTAACGCTTATTAGTTGATTATAAAACCAATAAAGAATCAACCTAAGTTCGAAGTATCATACTTAAAAGAGATCAGCAGGGTTAATTCCCAAAAACTCCTGCCAGGGTATACCGGTATTCCCAATCAACAGTACCTTTTGGGGAGCGAAAGCATTTTTAAATGCGTCCATGCCCTTTGCTTTCTGTTTGGTACCGCTTATAACTTCGAGAGCGATCAGTACACCTTTTTTCTCAATAATAAAATCCACTTCATCATGGCGATGACGCCAGTAATAAACATTGAAGCTTTCACTCCTTGCATAATTGATAAGATGTGCGCCAATGGCAGATTCGACATGCCGTCCCCATTTATCCGGAAGCAATTGAATTTGCTCAAAGGTTTCGGCAATCTGTACCGTAAACAGTGAAGAATTATACACCTGCAACTTCGGGATGGAAGTTTTCTGCCGAACCTGCTCTTTATATATCTTACTGATCCCTTTCACCATAGCGGCATTATCCAGTAAATTCAGATAATGCGACAGCGTGGTCGTATTCCCTGCATCTTGTAATTGACCAAGCATTTTATTGAATGCAAGTATTTGTCCGGAATAAGCTGAGGCCAGCTCAAAAAGGCGCTTAAACAATGCCGGTTTATCTATACGGCTTATCATTAGGATATCCTTCATGATTGTTGGTGCCACCAATGAATCTTCCACATATTGCTTCCATCTGGTCTCATCATCAATTAAGGCTGCAGCTCCAGGATAGCCGCCAAACCAAACATATTGTTCGGGGGAAAAGCCAAAAGCAGCTTTCATCTCCGGATAGGACCAGTGCAGCATCAATGTTGTTTCATACCTTCCCATCAACGATTCATTTAATCCTTTTTGTATCAGCAAACTTGCTGATCCCAGCAACACAAGCTTAATATTGTGACCTTCTCTGCTGTCTTTATCCCATTGTGCTTTTACATACTCACTCCAGTTGTTGATCTTTTGAATTTCATCAATAACAAGAATATACTCTTTAAACCGTTTGTGTTTTATCATGGCACGGGCTACATCCCACTGATGCTCTATCCACGATCCGGAAGAGGCTGATACTGCATCGGCTGTTGTATATAATGACGGAATGCTCAAATCTTTCAGCACCTGGCTGATCAGTGTTGTTTTTCCCACCTGTCGCGGTCCGATAATCACTTGAATAAACTTCCGTGGCTCCTGCAAGCGAGTGATAAACAGTTGATAATGTGGTCTTTTAAACATAGTATTACAATTTACTCAATAAGATGAGTAAAAATACTCAATGTTTTGATTAGAAACAAATTTTTCTTTAAAACCAATAGAACAAGACCTCACAGGTACCCGGACCTGTGAGGTCTTATCAAGATCAGTTTTCCTGATATTTGCTCTTTCAGGTTTACAGTATCACCGGCCATGTTTACGACATTTATCGGAGGGATCTCTTTGCCGATGGTGTTTTTGTTTATAGCTCTGTTCTTAAAGAAGATTATGTAATTTTTTTGTGGTATATTTAAGGTTCAATCAATAGAAATTAAAATGCGAATTGCGGTTTCTCTCTTTATACTGGTATTGTCATTTCAAGCATTATGTCAAACGGAGGATAATATTTCAATTGAAGCTGATGCGAAATACTACTATTATTTAATGGATAAGACAATTTCTCAGCATTTTAACTATGGGTTTTCAGCAATCATATTTAGGAATACGAATAAGATTGGTGTTGGTATAGGAATAGATTATCGTACGAAATCATTTGAGGATAATGGTGACTCATTTTTTGAAGTAGATAAGTATGAGTATAAAATTGAATACTTGGATTTTCCTTTTGTTCTTAACTATGAAATATTCTCTAAAAACAATTTTGGATTTTACTTCACTGGTGGATTTGAACTAAACAAGATTATAAACTATAATATTACAACATACTATTTGGATGGCGATGTCTCTGACAAAAAGGGAGATAATGGAGAAAAAATTGGATTTTCAGTTTTTTCCGGGGTAATATTATCAAAATCAATTAGTAACAGAGTTAATTTGAAATTGTCCCCAGTGATTAGTTACAATCTCGTTCCTGACCACGTGTCACAACGACCTAATTACGATGCCTTGCCAGATGATAGATTGAGATTTATTTTGAGTATTGGTGGTGAATATATCTTTAAAAAAAAGTGAATATAGCAATCCTTTAGATTGATGAAATCAAAACAAAATCGTAATAATAAATAACTTTTGGTCTTTCTTTTTCAAACTATGACGTTGTGAGATGGATTGATTCTTTGGTTAAATGCTAAAGTGGAGTTTTCACTAATATATGACCAAAGAGATCTTAACAGAATCGATTATCTTTTCAACGGATGAGCGGGTAAAATAACGGTTCAGGAAATTTTCACTTTCATTTCTCATGGTAAGCAGGTTAATATCTTTTTCCCTGATGAGATCTTGAACTGCCCTGGTCATTTTATTTCGCTTAATTTCGAGATGATTGAAATTATTATCCACAAATTCTTCGTTCACAATGTTAATGAATCCTTCTTTTTTAATGCGTGATTCAAAAACATCTTTATCCATCACATGTACAAAGTGAATACTGGCATTGAATATTTCACTTAAAAGAACTAATTTTTTCAATGCATCTATATCTCCCTGACGGTGATCTGTGATATAAGCAATTTTCCCTGGTATACTAAGAGAGGATTCCTCAGGAATTATCCAAACAGGGACTTTCGCATTGTTCAGGATCTCCGTATTTGCATCTCCTAAGATCTTTTCAAGAAAACCATATTCTTCATACCTCAGTAAAAGAATGTTCGGTTTATTCTTATTGGCATATTTATTTTGCAAACCATTTTTACAAAGCGTCTTATCCTAAA
>JBDLIJ010000128.1:0-9453 GCA_039714935.1 Bacteroidota bacterium
AGATTAAAGTGCAATAGCGTATTAATTAGCTCAGGTAAACTTCTGATTATGAATAACTAAAACGCATAAAGAGGGGGAATGCTTCTCTAAAAGTATTTTTATCATCAATCAAAAAGAATTAGCCCTGATCCTGAAGGACCAGGGCTAAAAAGGATCAGAACATCCCTTCATCAGCAAAGCTGAAATAGGAATCTTCTGTCAGGATGATATGATCAATGCATGGCAGATCAAGAAAACTACCGGCTTTCTTGATCTTCTGGGTCAGCCGTATGTCGGATTCTGAAGGCTTAATATTTCCAGAAGGGTGGTTATGACAAAGGATGATGGAAGCAGCAGATACTTTCAGCGCAACCTGGAAGATAATCTTAGGATCTGCTACGGTTCCCGACATACCGCCCATGGAAATGGTGGAAACTCCCAAAACTTTGTTAGCAGGATTTGTCTTCCTTGCAAAAATTTTATATATTTATAATCCAATAAAAATGTATATGAATATACAGTCCTTATTCAAAGTCACATATGGCCTTTACATTGTCAGTTCAAAAGATGGTGATAAGCTGAACGGGCATATTTCAAACACCGTCTTTCAGGTTTCAGCAGAGCCTCCCCGTTTTGCCGTCGCAACAAATAAGGGCAACCTGACTACCGATTATATGCAAAAAAGTAAGGTCTTTTCTATTTCAATACTACAGCAGGATTGCGACCTTGAATTCCTGAGTCCCTGGGGGTTTCATTCCGGTAGAGAAATAAATAAATTCGAAAACACAAACTATATTACAGGCAAATCGGGAGCTCCCATCGTTTTAGACAAAACCATTGCATATATTGATTGCAAAGTTGATACAGTAATAGATACCGGATCACATATATTATTTATCGGCCAGGTATTAGATGCACAAACCCTGAAGGATGGTGTAGCTCCCCTCACATACACCTATTACAGGGACGTGATCAAAGGCGTATCACCAAAAAATGCACCCACCCATATTAAAAAAGACCATGATGCAGATCCTGATATAATACCGGAAACAAAACTAAACAGCTTCCAGTGCCTGGTTTGCGGTTATATATATGACCCTGAAAAGGGTGATGAGGCCAAGGGCATCCCTCCGGGCACTTCTTTTGAGGAACTCCCCGATGACTGGACCTGCCCGATATGCGGTGTCAGTAAAGACGAATTCAAACAATTAAATTAACTAATATCAAAAAAAATGGAAGGTATAAAAGGAACACAAACCGAAAAGAACCTGTTAAAAGCTTTTGCAGGTGAATCTCAGGCCAAAAACCGCTACACCTTTTTTGCGAAACAGGCGAAGAAAGATGGCTATGAGCAGATTTCTGCTCTTTTTTTGGAAACCGCCATGAACGAGGAAGAGCATGCCAAGATTTTCTTTAAATTTTTGGAAGGAGGAGATGTTGAGATCACAGCAGCATATCCTGCCGGAGTGATCGCTTCCACCGAAGAAAACCTGAAGGCCGCTGCCATGGGAGAGAATGAAGAATGGACTAAGCTGTATCCTGAGTTTGCCGAGGTGGCAGCCCGGGAAGGCTTTAAGCGTGTGGCAGCAGCATTCAAGCTTATTGCAAAGATAGAAGCTGACCATGAAGCCAGGTTTCTGAAATTGCTGGAAAACCTGGAAGAAGGCAAAGCATTCCTGCGTGATGAAAAGATCACCTGGA
Source organism: Bacteroidota bacterium (assembly GCA_039714935.1). Classification (GTDB taxonomy): domain Bacteria; phylum Bacteroidota; class Bacteroidia; order Bacteroidales; family B18-G4; genus B18-G4. Next base: position 1,681 of record JBDLIJ010000128.1, read on the forward strand.
TATGTCGTAAATGTGGCCATGTGCACTTCGGTGAAAAGGCCCTGGAAAAGTGTCCTGTTTGTGCACACCCACAGGGATATTTCGAGGAGAAAGCGGAAAATATCTAAGCATCCGGAATCCAAATATCTTTTACTATTTTCGCCTGAAATTAATCCAGGGTGCATAAGTCAATACTAAAACTAGCCATTCCGAATATCATCAGCAATGTCACCGTGCCACTGGTGGGCATGGCTGACCTCGCAATACTGGGGCATCTGGCTTCTTCTCCTGAAGCTTATATTGGTGCTATTGCACTGGGTGGACTGATCTTTAACTTTATTTATGCAGTCTTCAGCTTCCTGCGCATGGGCACTACAGGCTTCACAGCCCAGGCCTTTGGCGCAAAAGATCAAAAAGAGATCAGCCTGATATTTGCCAGGTCGATGCTGGTGGCATTCAGCGGAGGCCTCCTCCTGATTCTGCTCCAGGCTCCCATCGACTGGTTTTCATTTGCTGTCATCGACAGCAGCAACACAGTTGAATCACTGGCCTCTGAATATTTCTATATCAGGATATGGGCAGCACCGGCAACATTGGGTATGTATGCGCTTATCGGCTGGTTCCTGGGTATGCAGAACGCAAAGATACCGATGATCCTGGCCATCACCATCAACCTGATCAATGTAGGAGCGAACTATATGTTTGTGTACGGATTCGGGATGCGATCCGATGGCGTTGCATGGGGTACACTCATCGCACAATACACCGGATTATTTCTCGGCATCATATTATTTCTGAAATACTACAGCAATGTACTGTCTCAACTGGAGACCAAAGCCATCTTGCAATGGAAGGCCATGAAACGCTTTTTTGCAGTAAACCGCGACATCATGATCCGCACCATTATGCTGATACTGGCATTCTCTTTATTCACAACCACTTCTGCAAAGATGGGGGATGACATCCTGGCTGTGAACACTTTACTATTGCAATTCCTCTTACTATTTTCATACTTCCTGGATGGCTTTGCCTATGCGGCAGAATCATTGGCGGGAAAATTCTTCGGTGCTGGAGATCTGCATTCGCTGAAAAAATTCACACGAAATATTTTTATCTGGGGAGGCATGATCAGCATCCCATTCAGCCTGGCATATCTCGTGGCAGGAGAATACATACTATATATATTAACCGATAATCAGGAGGTTATTGATAATGCCAGCCCCTATCTTCCCTGGCTGGCACTCATCCCGCTGGCATCCTTTGCGGCTTTTATCTGGGATGGTATCTTCACCGGATGTACCGCTACGGCTGCCATGCGTAATGCGATGATCCTTGCCACATTGTTCATATTTATACCACTGAATTACCTGCTCCTCTCCCCTATGGGCAATAACGGCATATGGCTGGCGATGGTGGTATTCATGCTCGCAAGAGGGTTGATAATGAGCCTTTATGCACCCAGAGCTATTTATGCCGGGAAATGATGCCGGAAACAAAATAGCCCATTCATCCTTTATTGAATGATTAGATCCTATTGATTATTGATTAATGAAGATTGATAATGAAGAACCTTGAGTTTAGATTCACGAACCCAATCAAGCAATCAAGCAATTCAAGAGTTGATTTTTATTATGGACTAAAGTCCATTTAATGAGAACTATTGAGTTAGCCCGGGCTAAGTATGCACACAGTAATTTATGGCTTTTATCCCTTATCTTTAGAGCATTACAGGAAGTCGAAACACAAGCAGTTCAACAAGCATGCTCTCGTGTACCTAAGAAATTTTTAATCATTCTAAACAAGCCTCTTTAAGCCTGACTCTCTGGGAATTAAAAAATTCTACAGTATTATGCATAAACTACTAATATATTTCTCTTAGTACTTTGTATTGCATAGTACTGAAAAATGTATTATGTTTGCAGCATGAATTTGGAAAAAACAAAAGCACAAATGCGGAAAGGAGTACTGGAGTTATGTATCCTTTCTATCATCGCAGAGGATGATGCATACGCCTCCGACATCCTTCAAAAATTAAAAGAAGCCAAGCTGATTGTGGTGGAGGGCACCTTATACCCCCTCTTGACAAGGTTGAAAAACGAGGGCTTGTTAAAATACAGATGGGAAGAATCAAAGTCGGGACCGCCCCGTAAGTATTACACCATGACCGAGATCGGGATAAAAGTTCTCGATGACCTGAACCTGAACTGGCAGGACCTGGTCAGGGCTGTAAATAAGATCACCATAAAAAGTAAATAGAAACAACAGGAAATCATATATATAAGATGAAAAAGACACTCACAATTAATATCAGCGGCATTATCTTTCACATTGATGAAGATGCTTATGAGAAGTTGAACATTTATCTTGACACGCTGAAAACGCATTTTACAAACACACAGGGTAAAGATGAGATCATCGCCGACATAGAGGGTCGCATAGCAGAACTGCTACAGGAGAGGATCACGGATGCAAAGCAGGTGATCACCATCAAGGATGTAGAGGAGGTGATCTCACTGATGGGTGATCCCGGCCAGTTTGAAAGCGAAGAAAGTGAAGAAGAGCAGCATGCTCCGGGCGGGGATGAGGATTTCCGTGGTCAAAAAAGGCTGTATCGTGATCCCGACCACAAAGTGGTGGGTGGTGTAGCTGCAGGCCTGGCCGCCTATTTTAATGTAGATGTGCTATGGATAAGGCTGGCGTTTGTTATATTCACACTCATCTGGCTATCAGGATTAATGATATATGCTGTCCTCTGGATAGCCATGCCCGAAGCCCGGACAACTGCTGAAAAGCTGCAGATGAAAGGAGAGAAGGTGAATATCTCCAATATTGAGAAATCAATAAAAGATGAGGTCTCACACCTCAAGGATAAACTCAACGATCTTACCAGCCAGGCAAAAAAGACCGTTGAAAAAAAAAATACCCAAGGTGAGAATGTCTTCGAACAGATCATAGGTCTTTTCATCACTATCCTCAAAGTTTTTGTAAGGATCATCCTGATCATCATAGGTTTTACATTATTGCTTACAGGCATTGGCCTGGCACTGGCCTTTCTTTTTGCCATATTTGGCTGGGGTGGCCCCGTTATTCTTGATAACAGGGAAGCCATCTTCATGCCTCTGACAGATTTCTTCACGCTCTTACCTGTTTCTGCCGGGGGGACTGCAATCCTTAAGCTTGGCCTCATGCTCTTCCTTGGCATACCTCTCATGATGCTCATCTATAATGCCAGCAGGATGATCTTTGGTCTTGAACGCATCCGCTATGTTGGGATTACGGCATTAAACATCTGGATCATAGGACTTATCATCACATTATTTTTTGCTTTCAGGATAGGCAGGGACTTCCGGCAGTCGGCAACGGCAACACAGGAGCTGCAAATTGTACAGCCCGCTAAGGATACATTATTCATGACAGTAAATGAAGAATTCCTTGATGAGCTCCTCTACGACTCTTATGACCTTATTCGTAGTGATGAGGTGCATTTGGTGGCAACGGAGGAAGGTGATTTTTTCGAGCAGATAGAAGTACATATCTTCAAAGCCAGGGATGTTGATTATGGTCTGAAAAAGATCACAACATCCAGGGGAAGAACAAAAGGTGCCGCCAGAGAGCGGGCTGAAGTAGTAAATTGGCAGTATGAACAATCCGGTGATACGATCACACTGAACCCATATTTCAATTTCGGTGAGCATCAAAGCTGGCAGGCTCAGCATGTAAGCCTGAGGATCAATGTACCTGTTGGAAAACATATTACACTGGATGAAAGCATGGAAGAAATACTTGAATGGAGCCGCTATAGCCCAAACACACTTGCCGGCAATACCTGGATCATGACCGAAAAAGGCCTGCAGAGACCTGAATTATAAACAGCAAGTCAACCATTTATGGTTTTCTTTGTTATTGATATAGACACTTAATATATCATGAGCAAGGGAAAGCAGGTACAGACAAAGATTACATTATCAAAAGAAGATATCCTCAGCGATTACAGGATAGCCTGTGAGAGCCGGCAGGCCAGCCTCCTGGGAAGAAGGGAGGTGCTTTCGGGAAAAGCCAAGTTCGGCATCTTCGGCGATGGGAAAGAGGTTCCGCAACTGGCCATGGCCAGAGTTTTCAAGGATGGTGACTGGCGGTCGGGGTATTATCGCGACCAGACCTTCATGCTTGCCTCGGCTATGATGAACCTTGAAGAGTTTTTCTCACAGCTTTATGGTGATACTTCATCCGATGCCAACCCCGGCACCGGGGGCAGGATGATGAACAATCATTTTGCTTCAACAAGCCTTGATAAACATGGTAATTGGAAAGATCTCACAAAGCAGAAAAATTCATCCCCCGACATCTCCCCTACTGCCGGACAAATGCCACGCTTGCTGGGCCTTGCCCTGGCATCGAAGCATTTCAGGGATAATCCCGGGCTTCACGATTATTCGCAGTTCTCCCTCAAAGGGAATGAGGTAGCCTTTGGAACCATTGGCGATGCCAGTACTTCAGAGGGCGTGTTCTGGGAAAGCATTAATGCTGCCGGTGTTATGCAGGTTCCCATGGCTATTTCCATCTGGGATGATGGATGGGGCATCTCCGTCCCAAATAAATATCAGACAACAAAAGGCAACATATCAGAGGTATTAAAAGGCTTTGAAGCCACCCGTGATAAAAAAGGATATCGTATTTACAAAATAAAAGGCTGGGATTACCCGTCATTGGTAAATGCCTATCAGGAAGGTATAGAAATTTGCCGGAAGGAGCACATACCGGTGATCTTTCATGTTGAGGAGCTGACACAGCCCCAGGGCCATTCCACCTCTGGCTCTCACGAAAGATATAAAAACGATGAGCAGCTTAAATGGGAAGAAGCATTCGACTGCAATGTTAAAATGCGTGAATGGATCATCAGCGAGCAAATCGCAGACGAGGCCGAGCTGAATGCTATTGAGCAGGAGGCTGTCGTGGCAGCAAAAGCGGCCAGGAAGAAGGCATGGAGCGACTTTAAAAAACCCCTTTCAGAGAAACGTGATGATTTTCTACGCATGGTCGATATCAGCACATGTGATTGTGCAAAAACAAGCCGTATCAATGCCATTAAAGAAGAGCTGGAAATGGTGGGAGAGCCCATCTGGAAAGACATCATGTCATCAGGGAAAAAGATCCTGCGTCTGATATGCGATTCATGCAGTAATCCTGAGAACTCCCTGAAGAAGAATGTCATGGCCTGGCGTGACGGAGCCACATCAGAGAACCAGGAAGCCTATAATGCACATCTATGGAGTGAATCAGCCAGCTCAGCGCTTAAGGTAAAAGCCGTTGACCCTGAATATGAAGACAGTGCGCCTTCTATCCCGGGCAGAGAAATACTGCTGAAAAACTTTGACCACATCTTTGAGCATAACCCGCTTGTATGTGCCTTTGGTGAGGATGTTGGCAAGATCGGTGGCGTAAACCAGACCATGGAAGGCTTGCAGGAAAAGTATGGCGAGCTCAGGGTCTTTGATACCGGCATCAGGGAAGCCACCATCCTTGGGCAGGGGCTTGGAATGGCCATGAGGGGCCTGCGCCCCATGGCAGAGATCCAGTATTTTGACTATCTGCTCTATGGACTGCAGGTTCTGAGTGATGACCTTGCCACCGTACGTTACCGGACCCGGGGCGGGCAGAAAGCCCCAATGATCATCAGCACACGAGGACACAGGCTGGAAGGCATCTGGCACTCAGGCTCCCCCCTGAGCATGGTCATAAACTCAATCCGGGGAGTGCATGTACTCGTTCCACGTAACCTCACACAGGCAGCAGGCTTCTATAATACGATCCTGGCATCAGATGAACCAGCACTGATCATAGAGCCCTTAAATGCATACCGTCTGAGGGAAAAGCTGCCCTCCAATCTTGGTGTATTTAAAGTGGCTGTAGGAAAACCAGAAATCCTGAAAAGGGGCACTGACCTGACACTCGTCACCTACGGCTCATGTGTGAGGATTGCCAGGGATGCCGTTAAACAGCTTAATGAATTCGATATCGATGTTGAACTGATAGATGTACAAACATTACTTCCTTTTGATGTCGATCACAAGATCCTTGATTCTGTAAAGAAAACCAATAAGATACTGTTCTTTGATGAGGACGTGCCGGGAGGAGCTACAGCTTACATGATGCAGAAGGTAATAGAGGAACAAAAGGCCTTCTTTTACCTTGATGCCGAGCCTGCTACCCTCACAGCAAAAGCACACAGAGCTGCATACAGTACTGATGGAGACTATTTTTCCAATCCCAATGCTGAAGATGTTTTTGATGCAGTCTATAATATCATGCATGATGTTGATCCGGAGAAATATCCTAAAATTTTCTAATCCCCTCATTGCCCAAAAGGTTTATTTTTGTAGAAATCATTCCTTCATAGCTGAACCTTTATGAGGGGCATAATGATTTATTAAATGATTGCTTTGAAAACTTCCAGGATCAAATATCTGCTTTTGTCCATGATGCTTTTGTCATCCTGTAATGACACTACTGAGGATGGCGTAGAAGTGGAACAGCCAATACAGGCGGAAAGCATCAGGCCTCCTGACTGGATCCCTCCTGAAGCTCCGGAAAGCTATATTCTTATGCCTCCGGAAAGCCTTGAAATAATTGAAGCAGCAGAAAAAATCACATCGCCGGCCCCGCAAATGGACGTTGTCAGGGATACCATTGATGGAATCGCCATCCGTACTCCAGGACAGATCTCAATACCTGAAGATGAGATTATTCTCCGTGAATTAGATAAAGTGGACGAAGCCTGGTATGGTCTCAGCTATATAAGCACCAATAGCTATTTTGGCGTGAATTTCGATAATGACATATTCAGCAATACCGATTATTATTATACAAACGGGATACAGTTTGATCTCTCGACACCTATATTTGCTGCCTCGCCTTTTGCATGGCCCATGTTGCCTTACAAAAAGGAATCAATGAACTATCACGGATTGATCATTGTGCAAAATATGTATACACCTACAAATCCTGATACCATTTCAGTGCTTAGTGGAGACCGGCCTTTTGCAGCATATCTGTACTTCGGGCATTTTAAGAACACCCTGAGCAGCAAAAAAAAATACAGGCAATACTCTGAGGTCATCATTGGCTTGATGGGCCCGGGATCACTGGGTGGTTTTGTGCAAAGCCAGATTCATAATATCGAACCCATAGGATGGGGAAACCAGATACAGAATGACCTGGTATTCAATTATAAAGCATTATTTGAAAAAGGTATTTATAATGCAGGAGTATTCGATCTTAATATCTTTACAGAAGGGCAGATTGGCACACTATATAATAATCTGGGCGCCGGCGCAAGAATAAGAGTGGGGAAGCTAAACCCATATTTCAGCATGCCCGGCCTTGCTAAAAAGAATTCTGCAGAAAGCAAGGATGCACTACCTTTGCAGTACGGAATTCTGGGAAGCGCAAAACTGCGAATGATAATTTATGATGCTACGCTGCAGGGTGGTTTCTTTAGCCAGAATAACAATTATTTAATTCCTGCAAGTGATATTGAAAGACTCGTATTACAGGCGGGCATTGGTGTATATTTTGCTTATAAAGAACTGGGAATGACTTACAAACATTATTATATCAGCCCTGAGTTTAAAAATGCGAAACATCACCAGTGGGGACACGTCAATGTTACATATTGTTTTTAAAATGAATGATTAGTTTAGTAGTTTAACAATTCAACCAATTCAACCAATTCAACCAATTCAACCAATTCAACCAATTCAACCAATTCAACCAATTCAACCAACTCAACCAACT
>JBDLIJ010000129.1:0-9333 GCA_039714935.1 Bacteroidota bacterium
GTATGCAGGTGGAGGACCTTGCCTTTTTGATCCACTTTTTCTATCATCTCGTCGGTCAGGGGTACGAGGATCTCGATGTTACCTTTCATGATCCTCAGTATCTTCTGCTCCGGCCGTTCCAGGATATCTGCAACTATGCCAATGTCGCCGTGGTTTTTATCTATCACCCTGAACCCGATTACTTCATGAAAGCGGTAATCATGACCTTCCCTTTGTTTCATTTTGTCAATTGGAAGATATACCTCCCTGCCCACGAACTCCCTGGCTGTCTCAAGCTCTTCCAGGTCTTCGAACTTTATAGTAGCAAGATCATTCTGAATGCTGATTTTGCTGATAAACCATGGCACCAGGGATTGTTCGATATTGATAAATACCATTTCGAGATCGTGATAGGATTCAGGCTCATCAGTTTCCAGGTAGATGATGAGCTCACCTTGATATGAATAGGTCTTTATGATCCGCCCCAGTCGGAAATATTGTTCTTTATCTGATTGCAGGTTGTACATAATGGGATTTCAAAAGTAGCCTATGTTCAGGAGATAGTCAAGAATATTTCGAATAACCGCCAGGTAAAATAAATAAATCGAACATCACATTATGTATTAACAATCGACAATTAACAATCGACAATTAACAATCGACAATTAACAATCGACAATCGACAATCGACAATCGACAATCGACAATCGACAATAAAAAAAGACTGCCCCTATCGAGACAGTCTCTTATGCTTGAAGTTTAATACCTCAGTCCGTTTATTTTTTTTCTTCCTTGTCCGCCGTATCTTTAGCAGAGGCAGGCTTCTTCTCTTCTTTCACCTCTTCGGCTTTAGGCTCTTCCTTCGCTTCTTCGGCTTTAGGCTCTTCCTTAGCTTCTTCGGCTTTAGGCTCTTCCTTAGCTTCTTCAGCTTTAGGCTCTTCCTTAGCTTCTTCAGCTTTAGGCTCTTCCTTAGCTTCTTCGGCTTTAGGTTCTTCTTTTGCTTCTTTAGCTTTAGGCTCTTCAGCTTTTACTTCCTCAGCAGTTTCTTTTGCCGGAGCTTCTTCTTCGACAGCTGCATCGGCTGCTTCTTCTTTCACTGCTTCTACCTGCTCTTCAACTGCTGCTGCACGTTTTGCGGCAATATCTTTCGCACGTTTTTCTTTGACGAGTTTTTCAGCGTCGAATGCTTTTTTGCGTTCGTCTTTTTTAGCAAGTTCGGTTTCTTTCCTGTTGTTTTCGAGTTTGGCTTCTTTTTCGCTCAGCCAGGCCTGGAATTTTGCTTCTGCCTGTTCTTCACTAAAGGCACCTTTTTTAACTCCTCTCAGCAGGTGGTTTTTGTAGATCACACCTTTGAGGGATAAAATATCCCTTACGGTGTCGGTAGGCTGTGCGCCTGATTGGAGCCAGTAAAGGGCTCTGTCAAAATCAAGCTGGATATCAGCCGGTTCTGTAATCGGATTGTAAGTGCCAATCTTCTCAATAAATTTCCCATCTCGTGGTGCACGACCATCCGCGATGACGATATGATAAAAAGGTCTTGCCTTTCTTCCTCGTCTCTGCAATCTGATTTTTGCTGGCATAATGAATGTTTAATAATTAATGTTTGTAAAAACCCCATTTTTTGGGGGTGCAAATATCCGGATATTTTTTGGAATAAAAAAAGAATTGCAGCAAATATTTAAAGCCACTTAAGCCTCAACGAAAATGACTCAAGGTCTACTTTCCTGGATTTGGCCAGTTCAAGCATGCTGGCTGTGCAGTCATCAAAGGCTTCGCGATGCCTTTCAACTTCCATTTTCCATACATCTTCCACCTTCACCTTAAGCTCTTTATCGCTCCTTACATATTCATATGCCAGCCAGGAATTGTTAAAAGATGCCAGTATGCTGAAACATTCTTCATCTACCCTTTGTATCCTTTTCAGGATATCAGACCTGCTCTCATCCAGCGGGATATCAGTGATCTCTAAATGTTCAGCAAAAGCACGATTCAGGTCGGCCATGGTTTCAATCTTGTTTTCCCTGGAAAATTCTAATTCCATGATCTGCTTTTTTTACAAAGATATAATTATTAAGAATCCAGAATTCAGAAGTAGGGATAATAATGTTTTTATGCGTAATGCATAATTCGTAGTTGTCGAAAAGTCAATGACTTATATTTAATTAGTATTTATAAAGGCCACTTAATCAGAATGATAGGGGGTGTGTGGAATCCATAAGCTTCTGTCATTTTTTATCAACAATCAAAAAAGACACTTGCTTTTTATATAATTTTGTGAGGCAGTTTTTGAGTATAATCTTTATCCTTTTACGGTAAATGTCTGAGTTTACACATCTTCATGTACATACACAATTTTCTATCCTCGATGGTGCCAGTAAGATAAAGGCCCTCATGGATAAAGCGGAAGAAACGGGGATGAAATCCCTTGCCATTACCGATCATGGAAATATGTTTGGTGTGCCACTTTTCATACAGGCTGCAAAAAAGAAAGGGATTAAGCCCATTATAGGTTGCGAGGTATATGTGGCTGCCGAAGATCGTCATCAGCGTGCCGGAAAACAAGACCGGAAAAGCTTTCATCTTATCCTCCTTGCAAAGAACAAGACGGGATACCATAACCTTTCAAAGCTCAGCTCTAAAGGTTACCTCGAAGGATTTTACTACAACCCGAGGGTTGATAAAGAACTGTTGCGTGAACACAGAGAGGGGCTGATCGCTTCATCGGCCTGTCTGGGTGGTGAGATCCCTACTGCCATCCGTAACCATGGCATGGAAAGGGCTGAAGAGGCATTGCAGGAATACCTTGACATCTTTGGCGACGATTTTTATCTGGAGATGCAGGATCATGGCCTTCCCGAACAAAAGGAGGTGAATAAGGGGCTGGTGCAGCTTGCTTCCAAATACAATGTAAAGCTGATTGCCACCAATGATGTACATTTTATCAATGCCGGCGATTTCCAGGCTCATCGAATATTGATATGCCTGAACACAGGACAGGATCTGGACGATGCCGGGAGCATGCATTATTCAGGCCAGGAGTATCTTAAGAGCCCGCAGGAGATGGCCGCACTTTTCGAAGCGCACCCTGAAGCCCTGGCTAATACCCAGGAGATCGTTGATAAGGTAGAAGACTTCGATATCACCACAAAAGAGATCATCCTACCACATTTTCCATTACCTGAGGGCTTTGAGACAGAGGATGATTACCTTCGCCACCTGACCTATGGGGGTGCGAAAAAATTATATCCGGAGCTCACACCGGAGATCACCGGGCGCCTCGATTTCGAGTTGAAAGTAATTAAGGAGATGGGCTTTCCGGGCTATTTTCTTATCGTTCAGGACTTCATAGCAGAGGCACGCCGTATGAAAGTGATCGTGGGGCCGGGAAGGGGGTCTGCAGCCGGATCAGCCGTGGCATACTGTACTGGCATTACCAACATAGATCCTATAGGCTATAACCTGCTTTTTGAGCGTTTTCTGAATCCGGAGAGGGTAACCATGCCCGATATAGATGTTGACTTTGATGATGAAGGGCGCGACAGCGTGCTGGATTACGTGGTAAAGAAATATGGTAAGGAGAAAGTCGCTCAGATAGTCACCTTTGGTACCATGGCTGCAAAAAGTGCCATCAGAGATGTAGCCCGTGTGCTTAAGCTACCCCTGCCTGATGCCGACCGCCTGGCAAAACTCGTACCGGAAAGACCCGGCATTACACTGAGCGCAGCATATAAGGAAGTCCCGGAACTTGCAGATATTAAGCGGAAGGGCAAAGAGCTGGAAAAGAAAACCCTGATCTTTGCCGAAACCCTGGAAGGGTCTGCCCGTCACACAGGTACGCATGCCTGTGGCGTGATCATCGGACCCAATAACCTGATAGACCATATCCCCCTTAGCACCAACAAGGACGCAAGCCTCATGGTAACACAATATGACGGTAAGCTGGTGGAGAGCGTGGGGATGCTGAAGATGGACTTCCTGGGACTGAAAACACTTTCCATCATCAAAGATGCTATTGTCAACATAAAAAGGAGTTACGACACCGAGATTGACATAGATGAGCTACCCCTGGATGACGAGCAGACTTTCCAGTTGTATCAGCGTGGGGAGACCATTGGCACTTTCCAGTTTGAATCAGAGGGGATGCGCACGCACCTCAAAGAGCTGAGACCAAATAACATAGAAGACCTCATCGCCATGAACGCCCTGTATCGTCCGGGTCCCATGCAGTTTATTGAGGTATACATCAAGCGGAAGCATGGCAGGGAAAAGGTGGTATATCCGCACCCCATGCTTGAGGAGATACTGAAACCTACTTTTGGCATCATGGTGTATCAGGAGCAGATCATGCAAACGGCACAGATCATGGCAGGCTTCTCACTCGGAAAAGCCGACTTGCTTCGCCGTGCCATGGGCAAGAAGAAGCTCGAAATTATGCAGGGACAGAAGATAGAGTTCGTGGAAGGAGCCCTGAAGAAGAATATTGAAAAGGAGAAGGCTGAAGAGATCTTCGGTATCATGGAGCGCTTTGCCGAATACGGCTTTAACCGTTCCCATTCGGCGGCATACTCCGTTATCGCCTACCAGACTGCTTACCTAAAGGCCCATTACCCGGCTGAATATATGGCCGCTGTGCTTACACACAACCTCAATGATATTAAAAAGATCACCTTCTTCATTGATGAGAGTAAACGTCAGAATATTGACGTGCACGGGCCGGATGTAAACGAAAGTGCCTTTAACTTCACCGTGACCAGGGAAGGTACGATCCGTTTCGGAATGGGTGCTATCAAGGGCGTTGGTGAGGCTGCTGTAAGAGCCATCATCACTGAGCGCGAAGAGAATGGCCCGTTCACGAATATTTTTGATATGGCCAAAAGAGTTCACCTTCAGGCAGTAAACAAAAGCTGCTTTGAAGCACTGGCCAAGGCTGGCGCCTTTGATAATTTTGAAGGCACCCACAGGGCACAGTTCTTTTACCGCCAGAACTCTGACGACACCATCTTCCTGGAGAAGGTGATCCGCCATGGCGGCAGCTATCAGGATAAAAAGAATTCTGCTCAACAATCACTCTTTGGAGAAGACAGCACCGCTGAGGTGCCCGACCCGGAAATGCCAGCATGCAGCCCATACTCCAAAATTGAACAACTAAGAAAAGAAAAAGAGGTGACAGGATTCTATATCTCCGGACACCCACTGGATGATTTTAGCCTTGAAATTGATAATTTTTGTGAGTCAAATATCGGAGACCTTTTTAACGATCCGAAAAAATATTTTAATAAAACCATAACCATTGCAGGGATGATCACCACTGCCCAGGAAAGGATGACGCAAACAGGAAATCCTTATGGCTCATTCATCCTGGAAGATTTTAACGACAGCCGCAAGTTCTTTCTGTTCTCTGAGGACTACCTGAAGATGAAACATTTTTTGCTGGAAGGCACAAATGTACTTGTCAGGGTGAGGGTGCAATTCAGAAGGGGTGGGCAGGAGCAGCTGGAAGTGAAGGTGCTGGGGATCAGTCTCCTCGCTGAGGCCCTGGAAAAGTATACAAACAGTATTACGGTAAGCCTGAGATCTGAAATGGTAACACCTGACCTGATTGGCGTATTCAAGAGAATGGTGAAGCTGAAGAAAGGGAAGTGCCTGGTTAAATTCAGGATTGAGGATGTTGAAAACAAGTCCGTCATTCATATGCATCCGCGAAATAATGCTGTCGACCCTGCTACCTTTATCAATGAACTGAAGCAGTTACATGAAATTGAATATAAGATCAATTAATATCTCATATCTAAGAAATAAAATATTAATTTTGCATTTTCAATATTGTTCAACTTTTATAAATAAGAAAAAATGGCTTTAGAATTTACCGATGCTAATTTTGAGGAGCTTGTACTCCAATCAGATAAACCCGTGATTGTCGACTTTTGGGCAGAGTGGTGCGGACCCTGCCGTATGGTAGGCCCCATAGTAAGCCAGTTGGGTGAGGAATATGACAGCAAAGCTGTTGTAGGTAAACTCAATGTTGATCATAACCCCGGAGTAACCACTAAGTTTGGGATCAGGAACATCCCGACGATCCTTTTCTTTAAAGGTGGCCAGCAGGTTGACAAGCAGGTTGGAGCAGTACCGAAACAGGTGCTGGAAGGTAAACTTCAAAAGCTGCTTTAATAAGGAATATTTAAACCGGATTTGCTGAGACGCGCAGTTTTGTGCGTCTCTTTGCATCTTATAAACAGGCTATCATGCAATATTCGATTGATCATAACAGGCTTCAGCAGTTTGGCTCACTTGAATTTATTGCCCGGCAGGTGGTGGAGGGCTTCATCACCGGCTTGCATAAAAGCCCTTTCCATGGCTTCTCCGTAGAGTTTGCCGAACACAGGCAATATAACAGCGGGGAATCAATAAAACATATCGACTGGAAGCTATATGGCAGGACGGATAAGCTATTCGTTAAAAGATACGAGGAAGAGACTAACCTGCGTTGCCATATTATCATCGATAACTCCAGCTCAATGTACTTTCCTGTGAAGAAGGATGTAAATATTGATAATCCCAATAAGATCACCTTCTCCGTTTATGCTGCTGCCGCTTTGATAAACCTCTTGCAACGGCAACGCGATGCGGTCGGCTTAAGCCTGTTCTCTGATAAAATAGAGCTTAGCACACAGGCAAGGTCCACCACAGTGCACATGAAGTATTTATATGCTGAGATGGAAAAGCTGCTGAAGCCCATTGCCACAAACGTGAAGAAGCCTACCCTGGCTTCATCTGCCATACACCAGATAGCCGATATGATACATAAGCGTTCGCTGGTGATAATTTTTAGTGATATGCTGGAACACAATGCCGACCTTGACGAAATGTTCTCTGCACTTCAGCATCTGCGCTATAACAAGCATGAAGTTATTCTCTTTCATGTAGTGGACAAATCAAAAGAACTCGACTTTGACTTTGATAACCGCCCATACAAGTTTGTGGATATGGAAAGTGGTGAAGAAATGAGGCTGACACCACAGGAGATCCGAAAGGAATATGTGGAGAGCGTTAGCGACTTTGTGAATGAGCTCAAACTTCGTTGCGGAAAGTATATGATCGACTTTGTCGCAGCCGACATCAATACGGGATTCAGGCAGATCCTGCACCCCTATCTGCTGAAAAGAGAAAAACTATATTAATCAGGCAGTATGAAAAAAGCGACCTTCTTATGCTTGTTGCTGGCATTACTTAGCGTGATAAGTATTGCACAGAACAGGCAGACAATGGATGAGTTTTATGCTCATGAAGCGAAAACCCTTCAGGAATTCATCAGTTATGGCGAAAAGAGTATCCCCGATACAAACATCGATGTAAAGTTCTATTACCTTGACCTTTCCATTAGCATTGATTTTCCGTATATTGAAGGTGTTGTGAGCTGTGAATTTGAGCCCGTAGCAAACAACCTCAGCGAGATCAGGCTCAGCCTGAACAGCGCCCTGACTGTTGATGATGTAACTGGAGACGTAAGCTCATTTATACAAACTGGCGACTCCATCCTGATAAGCCTTGACGCTGCCTATGACCCCGGCGAGCAGCTGGAGGTGATCATCAGCTATCACGGAGTGCCGGTTGAAGCGGGTGGTTATAAGGGCCTGAGATATGAAACACATCATGGTGTTGAACCCATTATCGCAACACTCTCAACACCATACCTTGCACATTACTGGTATCCATGTAAGGACGGCCCCTCCGACAAGCCGGATTCAGTTTATGTTGATGTGACCATCCCTGTGCAAATAGTAAACGGAAATGAGGTGATCGCCGTTTCAAATGGCATGCTGGAAAATGTGATCGACAATACGTCTGAAAAAACATACCAGTGGAGACACCGCTATCCTATTGTTACCTATTATGTGATGGTAGCCATTTCCAATTTTGTGCATTTTGGAGAAAGTTATGCAGGAATATATGGTGAAGAGTTTCCGCTCGACTATTATGTCTTTCAGCAGGACCTCTCTGCCTCACAGGCCGGGGTTGTGGACATGCCCCTGGCATTGGATGTCTTCTCGGAAAAATTCGGAGAATATCCCTTCTCTGACGAGAAATACGGGATGACCCAGCTGGGATTTTATGGCGCCATAGAAAACCAGACCAATACCATTACCAACAATATGTTTTCGTCATGGTTTATGGTGTCGGTGCATGAGCTGGGCCATATGTGGTTCGGTGATAACATCACCTGCGAGAACTGGCATCATGCATGGCTGAATGAGGGCTTTGCCAGTTATTCAGAAGCATTATACACCGAAGAAACCAGTGGCTATGCTGCATATCAGCAATATATGTCTGGTTTTGAATATTATAATGGAGGCACATTGTATCTTGAGAATGCTGACGATACCTTCAATGTTTTCCAGGGGATCATTTATTCCAAGGGTGCTTATGCATTGCATATGCTACGTGGTGTATTGGACGACAGTCTTTTCTTTGAATCAATATATGAGTATGCCACGCACCCGGATTTTATATATTCGCAGGCAACTACGGAAGACTTCCAGGAAGTATGTGAGCAGGTGTCGGGTGAAGAGCTGGGGTACTTTTTTGATCAGTGGATATATGATGAATATTTTCCGGAGTATCATTATAATTTCGAGAACCAGGGTGGCGAGATTGCCTTTGTGATCAAGCAGGTGCAGGGAGACCAGGGCCGGCGGCCAGTCTTTGAAATGCCCATGGAGGTGAAGCTATTCTATAATAGTGGAGGAGATACGACCGTGAGGGTATGGAACGATGAAGCATATCAGGTTTTTACCGTGAGCGTTCCTCAAAGTGTAGGGATGATGCAGGTCGATCCCAATGATAAGATCTTATGCCAGGCCTCTTACCATCCGGAGATACCCGTCGGGACTGATGATAACAAACCCCTGCCCGGGACCCTCGTAAATATTTACCCTAACCCTGTGAGTGAAAATGCAACAATGGAGATTATTCTGCCGGGAAATGAGACAGTCTCAATGTCTCTTTATGATATACATGGCAGGAAGCTAATGTTCATTGATGAGCTTCAATCAGGCATGCATAATTTTGATCGTGGTGCTCTTCCGTCCGACATCTATTTTTATGCTATTCGATCCAAAGCAGGTGAACTTCTTAAGTCAGGGAAAATTGTTATTCAATAGGATGCTGCTTTTCTTTGTGAAACTTGGAGTCTTGGTGGCAATAAATTATAATTTAATTCTTATTTGCACCTTGATCTCAGGCAGTCTGTTGCCCTGGATCTCTTCAGGTCCTGAGCTGATAATGTTTCTGTCGGTGTAATTTGTTAATGAGAGGCGAAGCCATGCCTGCATCCATCTCAGGGGCTTATAGCTGATC
>JBDLIJ010000130.1:0-9259 GCA_039714935.1 Bacteroidota bacterium
ACCGGGCCACGGTGCCAGGCCTCGCCGGAGAGATCGCGGCTGCCCTGGTGGACGACGCCCGCCGGATCGGCGAACTCGAAGGGGGCGCGGAACTCGTCCGGGTAGAGGATGATGGAGTGCCAGCCCCCGTAAAGGTCCAGTCCCAGGATGTAATACTCCCTGTTGACTGATCGGTAAATGTCACTTCATCCCCAACACAGATAGTAGTATTGTCGGCGCTGAAATCGGCGAGAACACCCCCTGCCGTTACATCTACCGTTCCCTCATAGCGATAATAGTTTTGCATGGTAACGGTAACATAGATCACGGTTCCTGGTGCCTGGGCAGCAAATGGGATGTTTACTGCAGATCCTGTGCCTGTTGCTGTTCCCAATATTTCTCCATTGGCAGTAAGCGCAATCAATGATCCGTTATCTGCTGTTACATCAAGTGAAGTTTCGGCATTTAATATGCCTGAAGCATGACTGACGCTTAAAGTAGAAGGCACCTCAGTGTAAAGATTCAGGTACGCATCGCCATGGTGATGGAAGAGGTAGCAGGTAATCTCTTTTGTTGCTGAGGATAGACCACCAGTCCAGCTCGCTGAATACAGGAAATATTTCCCTGCAGCATTACCAAAGGCAGGCATGGCGTAAGAAACAGGGAATTCGCTTGTTTCTGCAGGCATGAAGTCAGGAAACATATTATCGTATACACCCCATACGTAGGTGTCGTTTACGAAAGAGTATGAAACTTCTGTAGCTGCAATGATACCTAAGGCACCTGAATTTTGTCCGCTATAAGTATGCCTGTGGAACTTCTCTGCAAAACACTCGCTGGAACGGTGAAAAGCACCTGTCTGACAGTTTATAGAGAAAATAAATGGTAATTGATTGTTAACATTATTAAGGGAATTGATGCTGTAATAATCAAAGTGTGGTTCGCCCCAGCCCAGATAACCACCATGATCCCTGTGTTGCAGTAACATTGATCCAGCATTGATGGCATTTATCACATCAGCTTCGGTTCCACCCGAAAAGCCGCCGAGTTCCTGTGGTGTGGCCGGAATATATCCAAGGCCATTCGGACCAAAGTAGTCAAGTATCGTAGTGGTATTAGATGCGGTTGACCAGGGATCAACAGTTGGATTTCCGGAATAAACGGCATTGATCCTCGTTGGATTTTTCCCTTGCACATTTTTGAAATACCCCCCAATGGTTTCTGAACAGATCTGGAACCACCGTTCAGTCTGCCAACCCAGTGCAGTTATTGGTTTGTCGTAGAAATTAAAGTCAGAAGGCGGATTTGTTTCATAATTAATGAACTTGGTAACCATGGTTTGCAACTCTGTTGCATTCCTGGCTGTTATCCTGGCAAGGATGACATCCGGAAGATCATCCCCGTCAACATCTGCATACTGATTATCAGATGCATAATCAGGGTAACCTGAAATATGATCGTAAAGGGGTGATATTATCCCATCAGAACCAGTACTGTAATCACCTAGTAATAATACAGCAGATGGAGCCACGGACCACGAGTTGTAGGCATTGTCTATATAGGTTTCAATAGCATTTACTGTGTTACCTCCAATCTCTGTTGTTGTGACTACACCTGTACGTATTCCCTGCTTTACCCTAAAATCCTTAATGGTGTTGGCCCAATTGGTAAAATCAGGAAGATCGGGAGTGATGATTATATATTCATAATCCGGAGTTTCGGTAACTGTATGCAGTGTTGAATAGTTTATCACTGGAAGAGCTGTGGCATTGATCAAAGATGAATACATCATGGGGTCCCACCAGCGACTGCGTAAGCGTTCTTCACCAAACACACCATTACCACCTTTAAAAGTGATTTCTACCACCAGGTCGCGGTAGATGACCAGTTCTTTGGTGACCGGGTTGTACTGGAATGGTGTAATACCAATGGCTACAACATCCACTCCCCTGATCTCAAACTGTTCTGAAAGCTGAACAGGCTCGAGTGGGTAATATTGATTGTTTGAGTAGATTTTCTGGTCTTTTTCGTATACCAGGGGGCCGTTATCAGTGTCTAGTGGTATTTTTGGCGCAGGTGCGATATCAATATTTTCTATAACTTCCTTTCGCATTGACTTAATGTTGAACGAAGCGACAGCACCTTCAGGGATGGCAATATATTTTGCTGAACTTGCCAGGTCGGGTGCCCCTTCAGCATTGGGCAGAAAAATGCCTGGTACATTAACAGCTTTCGATATCGTGCCATCAATGTTAACATCATTCAAATAAAAATCAGTGAGTGAATAGTTGATCACCACATGTGAGGTGGTTTCTTCCTGAATGCTGAATCCATGCTGGCTCCAGCTATCCTGATAGGATATCGTTTGGCTGTTCAGTTGTTGCTGTGGCATCACCAGGAAAGCAATGACTCCGATGAGAATACTAAGTTTTTTCATGACGAATTTATTTGGTTAACATTTCTTTATGCGTATCGTAAATTATTGCTTCGATAAAGAAATTGGGACCATAAATATATGAAATTTTAAGGGGAAATGCTACTACATCATTGTCTGCCTCCGATGAATTCAATCAGAACCAGATGTATTTGGCCCTTACCATGCATGCTTATTATCATACGGTAAATACTATTCTTTCATCACCTTCACATTATAAATTATCCCTTTAGGATCCTGAAGTTGAATAAAATATATTCCAGACGGATATGCTGCTAAGTCTAAGTAATGACCATCACTGCCCCTGCTTATGTATCCTTTTTCGTAAACCTGCCCTGCAATATTTACCATCTGGTAGCTGAACGAAGGGCCTGGAGGCAGAGACAGGTATACACGTCCATTACTGGGAACGGGGAATGCTTTTATATCTCTATTTATTTTTTTACAGGGAAGGCCATATGTCAGATCAGTGCAACCCACCATCGTAAATTCAGCTGCAGAAGCCCAGGCATTCCCGTTAATCTCGGAAAGGGCCAGCAGCCTGAAATACTTACCAATGATCCCTTCAGGGAATTCAATGGTCTGTGGTGATGATGTATTTACCCAGCTGCCTGTATTTACAGGATCACCCCAATTCAATGAATCCTCACTGATGTATAATTCATAATCCTTTATCCTTCCATTAACGCCCTGTTGCCTTGTCAGGTATGTAAAGGAATAGATCCTGTATGTTTCTCCAAGACTCACTTGTATCTCATGAGGATAAGGGTCGCTGCCGGTGCTCCAGCGGGTATGCCATATGGTTTCAGGGTCATCATCAAAGCTCATGATGGCCAGGCCGGGGTAATTTATTTCTTCGCTGTCGACATAGATCAACTCCCAGATATCCTTCGGAAGCTCTGCCGGGTTGCTGCAATCTTCAATAGAGGGGCAGGTAGTTGTGCTTACCATGTCAGGGATGGTTTTGCTGTATTGCTCACCATTCTTGTCTATTGTAAGCGTTACGGTATATGATCCCGGGTTTCCCAGTACTACTTTTGGGTTTCGCATGTTTGCATTTTCTATATATACCGGCTCAGGACTAATACTCCATGTCCAGCTCACACCATCATGGTTCATAATGCTATGATCGTCGAAATACAGGGTGTCGAGCATGCAGTTTGAAAATGAACCTATGACCCACGGATTGATGATGGGTTCAAACTCCGGTTCTTTAAGGTTGGACTCCCAGATGCCGCCATTTCCGGCTACCCTTATCTTTCCGTCACGGAAAAAGGGCATGGCCAGGTTAACTGCCATCCCGGCCGGATAATCCGTATCAAAAGTGGCCCAGTCATCCATTCCCTCTTCACGGTAATATACCCCCGCGACAGAGCCCCCATGTGATGTCGTAAATAAATACGCAATCTCTTGCTGGTTGCCTGTGGGTTGCACACAAATGCACTTTGTGTATTCAGAAAGCGTACCGGTCCAATCTTCCCAACTGTCGCCACCATCTTCTGATCGGAAGACCTGGCCGATATCGCTTGACCAGGTGCCATTCTGTAAGCAGGCATAAATAAGGTTTTCATCGTAGGGTGAGATGGCAAAGAAGAGCTTCCCTTTCCAGTAACTTGTGCCGTTAGGTGTGTTGCAAAGAGAAGGCTTCAATGTCCAGTTCAGGCCGCCATCATCGCTTCTGTACAAGCCGTAATCAACCACATCGGCATAAAGCACATCCGGATTGCTGTAGCTGATCTGAAGATACCTCACCCTGGCGGGGAAGGTATAGAGGAGGTCGTAGCTGATTCCCATGTCGATGCTTTTCCAGAATCCATCCTCATTGCCCAGGAAGAGTGTCCCATAATAGTTCGGATGCGTTACAATATTGCCTCTTCTGCCTCCATATTCGTCCATATTGGGATATTTGCTGAAGATAAACCGGCCTTCAGGAGCTGATTCAGCTGTTGGCGGAAGTATCCATCCGTTACCCAGGTCATTGAAGGCCACATGCCTGCTTCTTCCTTGTACTACCCATCCTGTTGGCGACTCGGCGCCACCCATGCGTAATGCTTTTGGCTGGTAGAAATCTGCAATGGCGGTATTGCCATTATGGTAACGTCCACCTACAACAAGATCTTCATTCCAGCCCTGGTCAAAGCCCCACATCTGTGAGCCAATAAGGCCATTAATACGGACATGGTAATTTGATTGAATCCCGAAATTATCTGTTGTGAGGTTCATGCCACCGTCTGTCGAGACCCAGGTGTCACCGGATGGCAGCATCTTAATATCTTGTATGTCGGGGTGGATGCTGAAGCTTCCCGAATATCCTCCAACAGCAGTAAAATTGCTTCCTCCGTTGAGTGACTTGAAGAGGGTAGTTGTTCCCACCATAATGATGTCGGGGTTATTGGGGGAGATGTCCAGAACAAGGTCAAAATATCCCTGACCGTTATTCATCCCGAAAGAAGATGTTTGTCCTGTTGCGATCAGGTCCCATATCCAGGCGCCGTTATTGTAGTTACCTCTGTACAGGTATGGTGTATAATCTGAGCTCAGCATGATAACGAACAATAAGTCAGGATCTGCTGGTGTCACTGCCAGCAAGCCGCCACTTACTTCAGTTATTGTCGCTGGAAAGTTAGACTCGAAGCCGAAATTCTGACCTCCGTCGTAGGATATTGCCATCGCGAAATTACTTCCACTTTTTGTCAGGGCATAAATAACATTATGATCATCAGGCTTGATGTCGATATCCCAGGCAGCGTTATTCCATCGTTGTATCCAGGTATTGCCTCCATTTGCAGTGATGTGAACCCCATCAGAGGAAGAAGAAATGATCTTTTGCGGATTCAGTTCATCAATTTTTAACCGATTGGCATAAAACTGCTCACCAGCAGGAAGAAGGGGCAGCCAGCTTTGTCCGCCATCCGTGCTTTTATGAATATTGTTGCCGGCTGATGCATAAGCAATATTCGCATCATTGGGGTGGATGGCTATGGCAGTAACTCCGCCACCAAATGAATATTCCGTTGCCAGCAGCTGCCAGTCCAGGCCACCATTTATGGTTTTATTGATATAGCCGGTCTCGGTACCGCAATAAAGAATATCATTATTGCTACTGGCCACATCAAAGGAATATACATTCACCTGCCAGGGGCATGAGGACGGGGGTGTTGCAGCACCTGACGTATTCAGCCAGAAGGTTTCTTTAGGTCCCAGGAAAGTCCAGTTGGCATCATCTTTTATATTGACTGTTTTGCCGGCTTTCAATTGAGCATCATACAACTTCTTATAATATGCATTCAGATCAGGGAGATGAATGCTTCCATCGGGGAGGACATATGGGTTGACAGCCTGGCTCCAAAGTTTAAAATAGCGTGTCAACGGATCTTTGATATTGCCATTTTCCTGAATATAGGACTCATATTTTTGGGTAATCTCATAGAAATTGACCGGGTACTCATACAACATCTTCCCCCAGTCGGGAAAGCTTTCACCATAAGCAGGTTTGTAATCTTTTATTACACCAGGGATATCATCATAAGGTGTGTACTGGGCTTGGCCTGCTGCTGAAATAATTAGTGTGGCCAACAATAGCGTGCTAACAAAGCGTATACTTGAGTGCATCATGGGAAGAAATTTGAATTCGATAACAAAAGTAATTGAATTTTCGTTCAAACAATTGCAACATCCGCCCACAGCCTACTGCCTACTGCCTACAGCCAATTTTTTGTACCTTGGCCGATTAATCTTCAACCTATGGAACGATTAAACAAAGCAATGAACGAATACCCTCTGATGCGTTGGGGGATACTCATTCTGGTAGGGTTCATCCTATCGGTTAATTACTATTTCTACGATGCCTTTTCAACGTTGAAGGATTTGATGACAAAAGAGTTTGGTTTTTCGAATACCGACTATGGCCTCTTCGTTTCTTTCTATTCCATACCGAATACTTTTCTTTTAATGGCGGTTGTAGGAGGGATCATCCTGGATAAACTTGGGATACGGCGCACTGGCTTCATGTTTGTTTTTTTTATGGCATTCGGGGCTTTCCTTACAGCATATGGAGCTTCTAAAGCCTATTCTGGCGGAGGTCTTGGGTATGGCTTGATGCAATCCTTTTTGCCAAACTACTCTCCGGAACTAAAAATGATGCTTCTCGGGCGATTTTTCTTTGGGCTAGGGGCGGAAACCAGCATAGTGGTGGTGAGTAAGATACTTGTGAAATGGTTTAAAGGGAAGGATTTGGCACTTGCCTTTGGGTTGAAGGTTGGCTTTGGCAGGTTAGGAACTTTTGCTGCCTTGCAGCTTTCTCCTGTGCTGGCTGATGGAGGAGCTAAACTTGATACAGCGATCTGGCTGGCGGCCATCCTGGTGATCACCGGATTGTTTGCCTTTGTGGTTTATATGCTTTTCGACATGAAACTGGACAGGCAGACAGAGCAAACTAAACTGAATAAAAACACAGATAAATTCAGAATAAAGGATGTTTTTGGCTTGCTGGGAAACAAGGCATACCTGTATATTGCGCTTATTTGTGTGACCTTCTACTCAGCCGTCTTTCCCTTTAATGCCTTTGCACCTGACTTTCTTTTGAATAAATTTGGGATGAGCTATGAGGCAAGCGGGCAGATCGCATCCTTGCTTCCATTGGGGACATTGATATTTACACCATTCTTTGGCTTCATGATCGATCGCTATGGCAAGGCAGCGTCAGCGATGATCGTTGGTTCTCTGGTATTATTGCTGGTTCATTTTACTTTTACGTTCACCACTATCACTCCCCATGTTCCCATGATAATGCTGGGAGTGGCCTTCTCGCTGGTACCGGCCGCCATGTGGCCATCTATGGTAAAACTGGTGGATGACAAACAGATAGGAACTGCTTATGGCCTGATGTACTCTATTCAAAACCTTGGCTTGTGGGGAGTGCCTTTACTGGCAGGTATCATCCTTGACAGGACAAATCCTGCCGGAACAGAGACCCTGAATTACACCCCAACAATGTTATTATTTATTCTCCTGAGCTTTCTGGGTCTGGTATTTTCCTTGATGCTGAAGTACCAGGATAAGCGGAAGGGCTATGGGGTGGATCTACCGCTTAATAAGTAATTTTTTTTTGTAGCCTTACCCATTATCGGAAAACTGTTTTGCATTTCGGATATAGAATCAGTAGTGTCCGGTACAACGAATCATGAATTCTCAAAAAGTTTAATATATATCGGTTCCAGGAGATTTCTCTCCCGAATTCGCGGGGTCGAAATGACCTGGTCATTGTATTCAAGGGAGGATGAGGGCGGCGAGCTATGCTCGCCGCCCTCATCCTTAATGTTTTACATTTCTATACTGTCATCTCGATGGAGATCCGCCAAAGGCGGAACGACTGAGAGATTCCCTCACTATTTGTTACAAAGTTAAATTTAACCGGACAGCAATGATATCGAATTTCGCATATAAAAAAAGGCCCTCCATTGAAGAAGGGCCTTTTTAGGTTTAACTAGCTATACTAATTATTTTATAAGAATTAGTTTTCCGAATTTGGTTCCATAAACAGTCCTGAGAACATACACATAGGTTGCTTGCCCATGTATACCTTCGGCATGGAACTTATAGCTGTGGATCACATCCTCATCAGCCATACCTGTGTACAGGGTTTCAACTTTCTGGCCCTGCAAAGTATAAACATCAAGAGATACTCTCACAGTCATTGGTACTGAGAACTCAATGTTAGCCACTTCGTTGAATGGGTTCGGGCTTGCTTTTAGTGTCATATTATCAACAAATGATGATATTGTGTTGTCAATAGGATTACTTGGTATCGAAGGTTGTGTAGTAGAGTATTCTTCTACAAAGTATCCGAATGCACATTCATCAAATGCTTCAGCAATCACAGAGCAAGCTTCGGTAATCTGACTCATCAAGCCATTAGCTACCTGACCACCCAAGGCTGCATTAGCCAGGTCAAGCAGACCCTGAACAGTGTTTTCATATGAAGGATTGGACTGCAGTTCATTTATTACTGCTGCCGGGATTTGATAATCCTGGTACAATCCAGCTGCCGGTGCATCCGGATCACAATCCACTGATGCTGCAGTACGCAGATGTCCTTCGTACATGTTCTGTAATGCAAGATCGGGTGATAACCTCAGGTTAAGTGCCAGTGTCAAGGTTTGTGAGAAGAGCGCATTCTTACTTGCTCCGCTACTACTCTGCTGGACACCTGGATAACCATTAACACAGGTATTTATTCCTGAGATTGCCTTTGATGGTCCACCACCAGGCAAGATCTGAATAATACAATCTGCATTTCCAGGATAGAACCTCATGGTATTATTAACCAATGGCCATGGAATATTATTATCATAATAACCAATTACCAGGCTATCGGCAATTAATGATTCCAGTAAGGATCCTGTAGAAGTCTGATCACAATACAATCCTCCGGCATTTCCATAGAATCCCTGAGTCATTGTACAGTACATTTCACACTGTTCAGCAGTTACTGTGAAACAATGAGTTAATGATTGATTTCCACAGTCGTCATAAGCCCAGAAGCATATCTCTGTTACAGTACCTGGTTCAAAGTACGGATCATGTAAATCCCTACCATCATCACGACTATAATAGAGTGCTGGATCTGGATCACAGTTGTCAGTAACTGTTGGATCGTCGAACTCGTAGGTGTCACCACAAGCTATGATTACATCCACAGGAACGTCGGTCACTACCGGAGCAGTGTTGTCATCCACGGTGAAGGTTTTGGTGGCCGTGCCCATATTCTGACAGTTGTCATAGGCTGTGAAGGTCACCACTACCGTCTGGTCGCAGTTGCTTGTGGGCGCATCGTAAGTGTATGTT
>JBDLIJ010000131.1:0-9059 GCA_039714935.1 Bacteroidota bacterium
ATCCGCCAGGATAAATGTTACCTCGTAGAAGGCTATACCGATGTGATCTCCATGCATCAGGCCGGATTCGAAAATGTTGTGTCGAGCTCAGGCACCGCCCTTACCCAGGATCAGATCAGGCTCATCAAGAGGTTTACAAAGAATATTACCATATTATACGATGGTGATGAGGCCGGCATCATGGCCTCTTTCAGAGGCATCGACCTCATCCTGGAGCAGGGAATGAATGTGCGTATCATCATGTTCCCGCCCGAAGAAGACCCTGACTCATATGTGAGAGGCCACCGCAGTGCCGAAACGAAGGAGTTCCTCTCTCAGGAAAAGGATTTTATACGCTTTAAAACAAGCTTACTGCTCGAAGATGCCAAGGGTGATCCTGTTAAAAAGGCAGGCCTGATCAGGCAGATCGTGGAAACCATCTCCCTGATCCCCGACAGCATTTACCGTAATGTGTACATCAAAGAATGCAGCAGCCTGCTCGACACGCCTGAACAGATCCTGATCAATGAGCTGAATAAGATATTCAGGAAAAAAATCAGGAAAACACAACAGGATCAGCAGGAATACTATCCCGAAGAAGAACCGGAAAAGGTACCACAGCCTAAAGATGTTGATTATACCAACAGCCAGTTTCAGGAAAAGGAGATTATCAGGTTACTGCTTCAATATGGCAATGAAGAGATCGTGCTTAAAAGAGAGGTAGAGATTGGTGAGGGCATGACAAAGACTGAAGAGTTTTCGGTGCCCATCGGTAAATACCTGGTAACTGCCATCAAAGCTGACGACCTGGGGTTTAACAATGCTGTTTTTCAGATGATCTTTGATGAGTATTATCAGCAGCTGAATCAGGGGAAGCATCCTGATGAAAAGGATTTTATTAATCATGAGATGGAGCAGCTGAGGTCAACAGCTGCAGATATGCTTAGTTCACCCTATACCCTGAGTGATAACTGGGAGCGAAAAAAAATATATGTTTCTACAGAGCAGAAAAAGCTGAAGGTGCTGGTAGACAGCTCTCTTCTATCTTTTAAGATCAAAAAGGTGGAATCTCAGATCTCTACCATACAGGAACAGATCAAAGACAAAGCGGTGGAGACAGACCTCGACTTTTTATTGAAGGAGATGAAAGGTTTGAAAAATATCAGCCGTAAATTCAATGCTGATCTGAGCAGGATCATCACCCATTAGGCGTTTATATAAAAACACACGGGGACCGCTTCTATCGAAACGCTCCCCGTCACTTACCTTCTGCCGTAGCTTCTGGTTTGTGCCAGGTTACTGTTATTGCGGCTAGTGCTTTTGGTTTCTTTTCCTCGCGGTCCTGTCTCCTCTGCACCTGAGCTTTGCTTCCCTCTGCTCCTGAAAGCTTTGTTCCACTTGGCCCCGACCTTTACCCGTTCCCGGCATTGCGCTGCCTCTGCCTTGCGGTTTTAGCGTTGCCTGCCTTCGCAGACTCCGGCCAGCCCTTTATCGCTCACCTGGTAGATACAAAGATAATGAAAAACGCAGGCCTTGTCAAGTCTTAAAGGCTTCACAACTATCAACAATATGCTAACAGTACTTATTAACAATTGTTAATAGGGATGACATCCCTGGAAACCTTGCATTGATCACTGCACATAGTTTGTTTTGGTGTAAACGTTGAATTGGATTGCATTAGGGATGTCATCCCTTGAAGTGTATTAGGGATGACATCCCTGGAAGCCTTGCATTGATCACTGCGCATGGTTTGTCTTGGTGTAAATAATGAATTGAACTGTATTAGGGATGTCATCCCTAATGAACCAGGATCCTTACTCCTTCAGAATGTGCTGCAAACTCAGGTGCATACATACATTGAATTGTTGAAATGCCATTTGAAAATGATCCCTTTTGCGTTACATTCAACGGGTATTCAAACACCCAGGTGCCCTTTCTGAGGTAGCTGAAGAAGAAGTTCACGGAGGCATCGCGTATGCTTTCGTAATATCCCATTCCTCCCTGCCACCTGTATCCTGATAGTTGATTTCTGGGTTCAAGTGCCGCTGCACGCATGTCTTTCATATGAACGAACTCCATATCCCTGTCAACACGGATCTCGATCCTTGAAATGACCTTATCACCAGGCTTTAGCATGTCGCCATCATTCACGGGTTCGAGCACAGGCCCTTCTGTTGTGTTTATTTCTACAAACAGTTTCTTTTGAATACTGAGAGGAGAAGCGTGCGGGGTGATCTTGTCCAGGTCTTCAAAATATTGCCAGTAAACGGCTCCCCAGGCCACACCATCGTTGGCTTTTGTAATGGAGATATTGGCCATATCCGGATTGATCTCACTACCTGACCATTGATGTTGAAAGTAGCCTGTTCCTGCTTCCGGCCTCACACCTTCCAGGGCTTCAGGGATGATATCTTCGCCACCAATCTGAATGCTGACATCGCCTTCTTCCGCCAGCAGGTTTGCTCCCCTGGCCAGCAAGGCATAGCAGGCATCGGCAGTAGCTTTTGTCGTCTCCCAATCATGGGTTTGCTTTTGTTTTAGTAACCAGGTTTTCATCAGCTCCACTGATGCCATATCATCACTGATCTCGTCGAAAGCTTCAATCAGCAGGGCCTGGGTTTCAATGGGTGCCTCATACCAGTAATAGCCGGCATGCTGCCTCCAGTACATGCCCATCTCATCATCGTAGAGTGCATGCTCCTTGATTGAAGCCATGATAGCTGAAGCTGCTGTGGTCTCTCCCAGCCTGTGCACAGACAGTGCGATCATGGCCTGCAGGGATTTATCATATTCGAGCCAGTATTTCTTTGCCTGCTCCTTAAAATATGAATAGCCTTCCTTATGTTTCTCAAGCAAATAGTAATCTTCCATGAAAAAGCTCCTGGCATACAAGTACTGGATATGTGTGCGATCAAGGTAGTTTTTACTTTGATAATCATCATGTTTGCTTTTGATGTCGGTAAATGATACAAACATACGCTCATCAGCATAGCGGATGGCCTTACGTATCATATGCATCACCATGGTATTATCTTTATCCAATACGCCAAGGTGCTGCATCTTACCAAAACCGGTGAGGATATACTGGGTGATAAACCTGTTATCCCTGCCTCCGTCAAACCAGGGCCATCCACCGTTACTCAATTGTTTTTGTTTCAACAGCTTCAAGGCTGCGTTTAGCTCATTGTCCATCCTGTTCAGGTCGAAAAGCAATGCGATCCGCTTTTTCCTTTCCGATTCGTTCTTTGCCTGCATCACCCAGGGTGTTTCTTCCAGCAAGGCATTTTTAAGGTCCTGGTTCTTTTCAAGATTAGACAGCAAAGCATCCGGCGTTTCGCTTTTCCAGCTTTCAAAAACGTTTTTGATCTTTGGGTGTTGGTTTACGATGTGTGTGGCAAAGCCGTTGGCGTAAACCCTGTTAAAGACCTGTTCAGAGCATTCATATGGATACTCCATCAGGTAGGGCAGGGCCTGCACGGCATACCATGCCGGATTTGAAGTGAATTCGAGTGTGTAGCTGTGGCTTCGAAGGGTGCTGCTACCAGCCTCGATGCCGGCCAGCTTTTTAAATACAAAGTCTTTTGATTCATTTCCATTGATCGGCAAAGGCATGGATTCTGTTACAAGCATCCTGTTCTTCAGAACGGGGATCAGCATTTCTTCACCATCACTGAAGTTCCCTGACTTAGCAGTGATACGGTACATCACCGGGCCAGCACCCTCGGGGATGTTCAGCTTCCAGCTGACCAGGGCACTGTTTCCTTCAGAAGCAGTAAAATCAACTGTATTATCATGATTCCCAAATTCTTCGTTAAGAGGCTGCATGCTGATGGCATCCAGAATTTGTAATGTGGCTTTTCCATCCAGCTCCTTATCAGACATATTCACTACCTTGGCGCTGAACCAGATCTCGTCGCCCTCCCTGAAAAAGCGGGGCTGATTGGGAATGACCATGAGATCTTTTTGTGTTAGCAGCTCTTTAGTGATCTGACCGTTCTTAAGGTCCTGTGTGTGTGCCAAACCCATAAATTTCCACCTGGTCAATGACTCCGGCATGGTGAAACTGACAATGATATCCCCATCAGCATTGGTTTTCAGGTCGGGAAAGAAAAAAGCTGTTTCCTGTAGGTTTTTTCTGATGGGAATTTCTCCTGCCTCCTGTGATTTGCTCTCTTCGGGAGGTGGCGGGAGGATGCTTATTTCGTCTTCCACAAACTCATCTATTCCAAATTCTTCTTCTTTAGCTGCAACTCCCCGTATATTCTTTGATTCACCATCAGCCGACATCACCATGCCGTCTCTCATATATCCCGGATATATCGATCCGTGAAAATATATTCCGTTCCACAAAAATTGATTATATGTTCTTTGGGGAGGGTTTTTATATGGTTTATATAATTTATAATGCATGCCGACACCATTCTCAAATGCGTCCCGCACATCCCATTTTTTTTGTGTATACCTGAAGTTGAATAAGCTAAAATTCCAGTGATGGGGTTTGATGGCATCCAGGGAAGCATCATACATGCCTGCCAGCATCTCAGCAGCTACCTGCTCACCTTTATATGAGCGGATCTTAATATTCCAGCTTTCCTGCTGGCCGGGGGCCAGTTTATCTCTGAATGTTTCAAAGCTGATATCCAGTTTCTTGTTTGTATAGGGCACCTCAATGTTCAGTGTATTGCTATAACTTCTATTGGCATGCACGAAGACCAGGCTCACGCCCAGGCCGCCGCGGTCTGCTCCCTTTACGGGTATCTCCAGCAGGTGCTGTTCATCATTCAGTGTTATCCATTCGCGCTTGCGTACACCATCTTTCCCACTGATCTCATATAATAGTTTAACATTCTTATGGGATGTGCCAACCAGGAAGCTGGCTTTTTCACCGGGCTCTGCAATCGCTTTCAATGGAACAAACCAGTTGGCCATCTTCATGGGCAGCTTATTTGATGATGGTGCATAGAGCGTGAAATATTTTGTTACGGAAACTTCCTCTCCAAACACATCCTCAGCCGTCATCTCTATTTTGTATTTCCCCGGGCTCCATTTGCTGAGATCATCCAGTGTCAGCTTCGATTGGTTTTTGGTGTCAAGGCTTTTGTCAAAGCGCGTTTTATTTATCTCCCATTTCGACGGATCATCCTCATCTTTATAAACATGATCAGGGAATGATTCCCTGAACGCATCCTTTGTCATAAGGTAAATATCAGGAAGTACATTCCAATTGCGTTTTGCCAGCATCCGCCCGGGTGTTTTTAGCTCTGTGATCCTGACATCAACAAGAGCGGGTTCTGCTTCTCCGTTCAGGTTAGTGGTTTCCAGTTTAAAAGTATTTTTATCATCTGCATTAAGCTGATCGGGGATGTCTAAATTAATTAACAGTGATTTGTCCCCAACGGCTACACTCTTTTGTGCTGAATGTGTTTCTCCGCTGATGTCGGTTAAATCAACATAAACAGTATAATTGAACATATGCCAGGAACTGTGATCAGAAATCGCTGTAAAGTCTATACTGAATGCTCCATTTACATCAGTTTCAATTTCTCCGGAACTGATTTCCATTTCCTGTGAATGCCGGTAATGCTCTCTGAAATAATATTTATACGGATAAAAAGTATTTCTGACTATCCTGTACTTAACTTTAGCATGGTCAACAGGCGTACCTGTATATGCCATAGCTTTTCCTGTTACGGTAACCTCTGAATCAAGTTTATAGCTTCCTTTTACGGGATCTAGTACGACTTCAAACCTGGGTCTTTTATATTCCTCAACAGAGATAAATGCATAGCTGTTGTCATCCTGTATGCGCATCCTGCCGGTGAGTTGGCCAATGGGAGCCGTGAAGGATCCGTTTACAGAACCATATTCATTGGATTGCAACTCCAGTTCAGAAATTAACTGGTTATTTGCATCATAAAACTTAATGGTCGAAGGTGTATTTTTTCTTATTTCATATTTTTCGCCCATGCGCTCCAGCATGATCCCTTTGAAATAAACTGTTTGTCCGGGCCTGTAAACCGAACGGTCTGTGAAGAAATGGGTCACAGCTGCTGAGCTTACATAATTCTCTTTTTTCGACAGATAAAAGTAGTTTTTGGAGATCAAACGATCTTCATCCTTAACAAGGTCCAGGATCACTCTCATCTGACGTTTCTTCTTCACAGGGATGTTGATTATTCCGCCATCATTGCTGTGATACGAACCGCTTTCTACAACCTTATAGTCCCTGCTTTCCCGATCATATACTTCATGGTATACCGTGGCTTTAACATCCGGTACGGGTGTACCCGTTTGCCTGTCCAGCATATAAAATATCTTATCACCATTTTTATCTTCATTGCTCACATAACTGAGATTTGTCACCCAGAAGTTGCTGATATAGCACACACCTTTTTTCTTTTCAAAAGCCGGATTATCAGATACCATAAGACTGTAATATCCTTCTGTCAGCGGTGGAATGGGAAATTCAGTATGATGAAGGTTATGATCAATTTCAGCGGGCAATTCAATCGACCAGTGTTTCACAGGGCGGATCTGTCTGTATTTTATAAGTTTCTGGTCTTCATCTATGTTCCGCCTTTGCTCCAGTTCTTCATCAGCGTCAAGTGGAATGATCCTCACATATACAGTAGAGACATTTCTGAACCCCAGGCTTGAAAGTATTGGTTTTCCGGGGATGTTGGCATACTCTACAATAGAGCTCAATGCTTTATCATAGATTAGAGTTAAAAGATTTTCACACAACTTTGCCCCATAAGATTTCGGGAATTCCTTAATGGCATTTTCACAATACTGGGCTGCAATGACGAGATCGCGTTTATGCTCGTCTGATTTCAGGGGCCTGTATTGCTGTCCCAGGCCTTTATAGATCAATGCAAGATGATAATATACTTCGGTAACAGCTTCTTTCCCTATATACAGGCTTTCCATCTGTTCCAGCGTATGCAATAAAACTTTTTTCCCATCGTCGATATGGCCATTCTGAGCTACAAAGTCAAGGCGGTCCAGGTCGAGGTCAACAAGGGCAGCCGGGTTTTCATCATTCAGATGGAACGCAATCAGATCCTGGTATAGCTCCAGGGCATGCAACTTCATGGAAAAGGCTTCCTTCTCCTCCAGTGCAAGCTTAACAAAGACCTCCGCAATATCTAACATCTGTGGATCATCGATCTTAAAATGCACTGCCGGACGGCTGATCATGAATTCATCATTTTTATAAAAATCCAGTGCATTATGGGCAAGGATATCGTATAAGGTTGGCCTGAAGATGTTGAGGGAGTCGCTTTTATCCAGGATATCTGCATAAACAGATGTTGGCGTGGACTGTAACAATTCAGGGTC
Organism: Bacteroidota bacterium; assembly: GCA_039714935.1. Taxonomy (GTDB): domain Bacteria; phylum Bacteroidota; class Bacteroidia; order Bacteroidales; family B18-G4; genus B18-G4. The sequence continues at coordinate 7,321 of JBDLIJ010000131.1, forward strand.
CTGGAGTGACTTATTGAATTCATTAAATATCGCTTCTGCATAATGTTTTTGATCCCAGACGGCCATATCCTCCAGCTTAAAATCTCTGACGGCAGTTCTGCTCAATATGATGTGCCGGTTTGCGTTATAATGTCCAAGGTACAGATCGGCCATGAGGGCGTGAAGGATCTGTGTGGACGGAGCTTTAAAATGCCGTATCTCTGCCTTGATCTTTGTAATAGCTTTTTGCAGATAATTTTCTTCAAAGCGTGTTGTCAGCCTGACCCCGTATTCAAGGGCTTTGAGCATCTGTGGCTCATTCTTATCTGTTTTAGCCAGACCATAGATCTCATTCACAACTATAATGGCAGATTGTGGCTTGCCCTGTTTTTCCAGGGTCTCTACCTGCTTCCATTGTTTTTCATAATCAGACGATGAACTGGCGCCGGAAGGAACTATAGCCTTTAATGTAAATGCGTTGCCTATTATAAACAGGCCAATTATCATGACAATGTTCAGGGGATTATTTTTCATAATGGGATTCTTAAGGTGCTATTATATTTTCAAGGTTTTGCGATCAGTCCAATTTGGCTTCCATCGGATATCTCAATCCTTCGATCTCAACCAGCTCAAGCTTCACTGATCCGACGACCACCATGGATTTGCCCAGCACAGGCGCTTTATTTCTGTCGTCGGTTACCCATAAGGTCATGGGATAAGGCTCCTGGAAGATCTCACCCTGTGCGACCATAGGCTTGAATTTCAGACAGCGGAACTTACCCAATTTTGTTTCTACCGTTTCTTTACCCAGGTAAATGATCTTACTCACATATGCAGAATCGTCCAGGAAGAAGTCGAGATAGTATTCCTGACCCTCTTCAATATTACTAAAGTCGATGGTGCGCATATAGTAAAAAGCAGAAACGATATCCTTGATCCCGGGATTAATTTGTTTTTCTTTTCTGCTGCTTTTTGCGATGCCGTTGGCATGGTCGAAGTCCACATTGTCCTCGTATTTGTATGAGCCTTCATGGGTTCGGCGGATAAAATGATAAGGGACAATTGTTTCTTCGTCAGCATAAGATTCAAAGCGATCATCAACCTTGAAAAACCAGCTGAACAAGCCCACTGAGCGGCCAATCACTTCAAAATGAAAAGTATTTTTTCCATTGATCTGCCTGATATCGTCTTTAATACTTATATATCCAACACCTGCAGATATTCCTGAGGTAAGCCATGAATCATAATATATCCTGTATTTGCCGCTTTCACCTCTTTGAAAAGGAACTTCTTCAACATATTTAACCGAATCCTGGGCAGATAAGCCTGCCGGGATAAGCAGGAGGACAAAACAAAAAATGAAGATTACTTTACTGAACATATCACTTGTTTAGTACTCTAATCTCAAAAAGCATTCCAAAAAGGATACTTAATGTTAAAATACCTTAAACAACCACGTTGATGATCCTTTTTGGCACCACGATAACCTTTTTGGGAGGCTTGCCTTCAAGCCATTTCCGGGCTTCTTCGGCTTCCAGAACAGCCTTTTCGATATCTTCCTTACTCATATCGAGAGGAAATTCGAGTTTAAACCTCAGCTTGCCATTGAAGGAAACAGGATAAAGAAATGTATCTTCAACAAGGTACTTCCCGTCCCATTCGGGGTAAGCGTTATAAGTTATTGTTTGATCATATCCGAGCAATTGCCACAGTTCTTCAGCGATATGGGGAGCATAAGGGGAGATGAGGATAGTTAATGG
>JBDLIJ010000132.1:0-9047 GCA_039714935.1 Bacteroidota bacterium
TTTACAAGCAGAAATGCTGTTGACCATTTTTTCAGACTGGCCAAAGACCTGAGGGCAGAGATCCCTGACACCATGAAATATTTCTGCATCTCAGAATCAACAGCATTCTACCTGCAGAAATACGTTCAATACCGTAAGCGCAGGATCTTCCATGGAAAGCAAAGTTTTGAACAACTCATGGAACTCATCAAAAAACATAAAGATGAGAAATATCTTCTGCCATGTTCTGATATACATAAGGCAAGCATGACCAGGCTGTTGGAAGAAAACGGTATTGACTATCAAAAAGCGGTCTTTTATAAAACACTTGCAAGTGACCTGTCACATCTGAACATTTCAGAATACGACATGCTTATCTTCTTCAGTCCTTCAGGAGTGAAGTCACTGTATAAGAATTTTCCAAAGTTTGAGCAGAATTCAACACTTATTGCAGCTTTCGGACCAACTACGGCCAAGGCGATCAATGAAGCCGGACTTAATCTGGACATCTCTGCTCCAACAAAGACTGCTCCATCCATGACGATGGCTATTGAGGAGTACATACAAAAAATAAATAAAAAGAAATAATCAGGGATTACTTCTTTAGAATATTGGAATCAAAAGGGGTAAAAATATTTATCCCTTTTTTTTGTGCAAATAAAAACACCGCTTTGTCCAGGATCAGCATATGAAACAATCATTCCGGAAAGATGAAAGACTAAAGAGCGATAAGGTCATTGAGATGCTCTTCTCCAGAGGGAATACATTTCTGGTTCATCCCTTCAGGGTAAACTGGTTGACTGAAAATAAGACAGGCGATATCCCGGCAAAAGTCCTTATTGGCGTTTCCCGTAAAAACCTCCGGAAGGCCGTTCAAAGGAACCAGATGAAGAGGCTTTGCAGGGAAGCATATCGAAAAAACAAGCACATACTATATGACCACCTGGAGGACAGAAACCTGAGATGTGATTTCTCTATCATATTCATTGGTAAAGAGCGAGCAGAATATTCGGTCATTGAACAGAAAATAATCACCATATTAAAACGTTTAATATCTGAACTTGAACAGCATTCAAACACTAATACGTCATCATCATGAATATAAATTATTCCTTCAGAATTATACTCGTCGCGATCATTATCACCTTCTCCTTTGGCTCTTATACAATAGCACAGAATGAGAATAATTTTGAGATCTCTAAAAACCTGGAAATCTTCATTTCTCTTTACAACGAAGTGAATAAGAACTATGTAGACGAGGTAAGTCCGGGTGAGCTGATGGTTACAGGCATGGAGTCTATGTTGAAAACACTGGACCCTTATACCGTTTACATCCCTGAATCAGAGATTGAAGACTATCGCATGATCACCACGGGGCAATACGGTGGGATCGGGTCATTAATACACAGGAAGGGAGATTACGTAGTTATTTCTGAACCTTACGAAGGATATCCTGCCCATAAATCCGGGTTGAAAGCCGGCGACAGGTTAATCAATATCAATGGGGAAGATGTGATCAGCAAGCCCTCCGGTGAGGTAAGCAAATTTCTGAAGGGACAAGCAGGCACTGCAGTCACCATTGTGGTTGAGCGTGATGGAGAAAGTGAAGCCCTGACTTTTGAATTAGAACGTGAGAATATCAAGATCAAGGACATTCCTTATTATGGGATGTTGAATGAAAGCATTGGGTATATCAAACTAACGGGATTTGCACAGCAGGCAGGCAACAAGGTGAAGGACGCATATGTAGATCTCCAAAAGAATAATGATATCAAAGGCATTATCCTCGACTTAAGAAACAATGGCGGCGGGTTGCTCGGAGAAGCCGTTAACATCACTAACATATTTGTTGATAAGGGCCAGCTGGTCGTGAGCACCAAAGGCCGTCTGAAAGACAAAAACCAGGATCATTACACACGTTTTAACGGGATCGACACCAAGGTTCCTCTGGTTGTACTGGTAAATGCCCACAGTGCATCAGCTTCCGAGATCGTGGCCGGGGCCATACAGGATATGGACAGAGGCGTTGTACTGGGGCAAAGATCTTTTGGTAAGGGGCTGGTTCAGAATGTCATTCCGCTGAGCTATAATTCTCAAATGAAAGTTACTGTAGCTAAGTACTACATCCCTTCAGGGAGATGTATACAGGCTATTGACTACTCGATGAAAGATGAGGATGGTTATTTTACAAAGGTCCCTGATTCATTGATGAAGGAGTTTAAAACAGAAAATGGCAGACCCGTATTTGATGGTGCAGGGATTGAGCCCGACATAAAAATGGATCCCAGGAAGTTCAGCCAGATACTTTCCAGCCTGTTCACAAAATATCTCATATTTGACTTTGCGACCAAGTATGCCAGGGAGCATGATGAAATAGGCCCTCCTGAGAAGTTCGAGATAAACGATCTGATATATCAGGATTTTGTCGACTTCCTTTCTGATAAAAACTATGACTACACCACAAAAGGTGAAAGAAAATTAAATGAGCTGAAGAAGGCTACTGTTGATGATGGGTGCTTTGACGACATCTCTGAGCAATATGAGCAGCTCAAAACTGCCATGAGGCACAGCAAAGAAGAAGACCTGGTCACATATCAAAAAGAGATCAGCGATTTACTTAAGCTGGAAATTGTTTCTCGATATTATTACCAGGAAGGGAAGGTGAGGGCATCATTATATGGAGATCCGGACATTAACAAGGCCATTCAATTACTGAAAGACACTGTAACCTACCAGTCTATTTTGGATGGAAGCTATATTGAGGAGAAGGCAGAATCAGAGGGTAGTAAAGAAAAAGAACAGGGTTAATGCCTGCTTTTCCGGCCCTGCCCAAAAAAAATATCAATACATAATACAGCGCACCAGAATGTAACTGTTTTACGCATAATCGTGTATAATAACAATGTTATTATAAGGCTTATGAAAATCAAAAAGATTCAGGTCGATGTTGAAGAGTATGATTCCCTGACAGAAATACCTGAAGTGGATATTCAACTGCTCGAACTGGCTGCAAAAAGTCTTAGCAGCGCCTATGCACCTTACTCTCATTATCGTGTTGGGGCGGCTCTTCGACTGTCGAACGGCAAGGTCATCACCGGCAACAACCAGGAAAACGCCGCCTACCCATCGGGTTTATGCGCAGAAAGAGTAGCCATTTTTTCCGCAAAATCACAATACCCCGATGCAGGCATTGAAAGCATTGCCATTACTGCCCACTCCGACGACTTCATTATAAAGGAAGCAGTAAGCCCTTGCGGGGCATGCAGACAGGTGATGTCCGAATATCAAACACAACAAAACAGCCCCATCCGTGTGATCATGAAAGGAGAGCAAGGACCCGTACTGGCCGTGAACTCTATCGATGATCTGCTGCCACTGGTCTTTCATGCCGAAGAGCTAAAAAGAAAGGATTAATTCAGTCCTTTTCCCTTATTATGATCATCTCTTATGTTCCATGTCAATTATTGAATTAATTTTACTCCAAAATATTAATAACAAGCAAATGAAAAAGATATCCTATTTATTACTCGTATTCGCTATTTCATTCATGGCTATGAAATCAGATAAGCAAGCTTATCGTGTCTTTGACCAGAAAGGGAAAAAGTCCTCTTATACAAAACTGCTCAAGCAGGCTGTTGAATCTGATGTTATCCTGTTCGGGGAACTGCACAACAACCCCATTTGCCATTGGCTGCAGCTTGAACTAACAAAAGACATTCATACTGAGCACACCGACAATCTTGTGATGGGTGCCGAGATGTTTGAGAGAGATGAGCAGCTCATACTTAATGAATATGTTAATGAGGTGATCAGCGGGAAGAGTTTTGAATCACAGGCACGCCTGTGGTCTAATTACGAAACTGACTACAAACCCCTGGCAGATTTTGCGAAGGAGCATAAAATACCCTTCATTGCCACCAATATCCCCAGGCGATATGCTTCCATTGTATTTCGTGAAGGCTTTGAAGGATTAGAGAAACTTGATGAGCACACCAGCATGTTCTTCGCCCCACTACCCGTACCTTACGACCCTGAATTGCCAGGATATAAAGCGATGCTTGACATGGGTGGCGGCATGGGTGGACACAGCACAGATAATTTCCCGAAAGCCCAGGCCATCAAAGATGCTACCATGGCCCATTTTATTCTTGAAAACCTGGAGGAAGGAAAAACCTTTATACATTATCACGGCACCTACCACAGCAATAACTTTGAAGGCATCATGTGGTACCTGAATCAATACAGGCCCGGCCTGAAGATCATGACCATTGGTAGTGTAGAACAGGGATCAACAGAAAAACTTGAGGAGGAAAATGAAGGACTGGCGGACTACATACTTGTCATTCCTGAGACAATGACGAAGACCCATTAGGGGAAATTTGAAATCCGAAATCTGTAATCAATCCATAACCCATAATTAATAATAATCAGGTGATTAGCAAAAGCCAAATAAAACTCATCCGCTCACTGAAGCAGATAAAATTCAGGAAGGAACATGGATTATTTGTCGTTGAGGGACCGAAGATTGTGGGAGAACTGCCTGGCTCTACGATAAAGGTGGATGCCTTATATGCACTTGAAGATTGGATAGAAGAGCATCAGGAAAAGTTTAAATACCATAAGGCTGAAATTGTAAGGATAAGCTCCAAAGAGCTGGGGCAGATCAGCAATTTAAGCACACCTAATCAGGTGCTTGCCGTGTGCCGTATTCCCGACAGGGATATTGAAGACATCACTGAGGGAGATGATGTCTTGCTGGCCCTGGATGGCATACGCGATCCCGGCAACCTCGGCACGATCATACGCACTGCCGACTGGTTTGGCATACGAAATATTGTTTGTTCAGATGATTGCGTAGATGCCTTCAACCCAAAGGTTGTGCAGTCAAGCATGGGTTCAATCGGCAGGGTTAAGGTTTATTACACTGATCTGTCAGCTTTCCTGGGACAAGCTGAGCAAAATATTTTCGCCACTGTGATGGATGGCACATCCATCTGGGATAGCAGTCCGGGCAAAGGCATTTACGTGATCGGCAATGAGTCGAAGGGCATCCGCCCGGAAGTTCTCAGGCACGCTGCACATAAAATATCTATCCCGGCTGGTGGCCGTGCAGAATCGCTGAATGCATCTGTTGCTGCAGGGATTATACTGGCCATCGCCACTAAGTCATAGTTTTTGGGTAAATCCTAAACTCCAAATCATTGCTGTCCGGAGAAATTGAAGTCTATCCAACCACCAAGGCCCCAAGGCTCCAAGTAACTCCAAGCAGCTACTATCACACATTACAGGATGATAAATTAATTTATACGGACCCCAAAAACTACAAATCCTAAATAAACTCAAAATTCAAAACTAAAAACTAACTATCTTTGTAGCGTAAAAAAAGAACTGATATCATCATGGCACCGGAATTAAAAATTATCATCATAACTATTATCCTTCTTGCGCTTGCCATCACAGGCATAGCCATTAAAATGTTCCTCAAAAAAGGTGGGGAATTCAAAAAACAATGTAGCAGCATTGATCCTGCAACCGGCGAACGTTTTGGTTGCACCTGCGGGAGTGGTGATAGTGGGGAAGCGTGTGAGAATAGCTAGGAAATGATATCCATCATCCATCATCCATAACCCATAATTACTTAAGCAGCAATTCTTTCATCCCCTCAGTATAATAGGTTTCTAAGGGGCCATGTGTTCCTGAATAAATAAAATAAGCATCAAGGTCTTTATTAGTCTTCAGGATTTCCTTTCCTTTTTTTAATCCCATCACCATAAAGGCTGTTGCCCAGGCGTCGGCGGTGCCGCAGTCTCTGGCAAGGACAGAAACGCTTAATAGCGTATGTGTAACCGGATAGCCTGTGTGCGGATCTATCGTATGTGAATAGCGCACACCATTCTCTTCATAATACTTGCGGTAATTCCCGGATGTAGCCAGGGCTCTATTTCTTAGCTCAAGTGTGGTTTCCAGCCTACGTTCTGAGAGCTCATCCTCTGACGGCTTCTCAATGCCTACCACCCATGCACCCTTTCCCGGCTTTTCTCCTTCGGCCAGAATCTCTCCGCCAACATCTATCAGGTAGTTCATTATTCCTTTGGAAGACAGAAACTCCCCGAGCAGGTCAACCGAATATCCCTGTGCCACCGCATTAAAGTCAAATTGTATTCCTTTCTTCTCCATTACAATGCGATCACCCTCCAGCTTCACATATTTATAATCTATCAGATGCCTCAAGCTATCAATCAAATCCTGATCAACCATTTGCCGGTCTTTAAAACCAAAGCCCCAGGCATTTACGAGGGGGCCTACTGTATAATCGAAAGCTCCATTGCTTTCTTCAGCCACTGTGCGAGCTTTAAGGTAAGTCTGAATGAATGTTGAATCACAGCTGACGCCCTCTTCTCCCCTGTTGATCCTTGAAATAATTGAAGCAGGCTCCCAAATCGATACCGACATGTCGAAGGCATCCAGCAATGAATCTATCTGAGGCTGAAAGTTGCGGTCGAGATGATCAAAGTATGTTATGGTATAATAGGTTCCCTGGGCCATGCCGGAGAAGTTGATCTTTGTATGCATCTGGTGCGGAGTGCAGGAGGTGATGAGCAGGATGATGAGAATGGGAGTAAGTTTCTTCATAGGTGTAAAAATACAATATTTTACACAGTAAAGACCATGCTTGCAAGTGTCTTTTTGAATGATGAGATCCTATTGATTATTGATCAATAGCGATTGGTAATTATAAATGGGGAGTTTGGGGATCTCTCAGTCGTTCCGCCTTTGGCGGATCTCCATCAAGATGACAGTATAGAAATGTAAAACATTAAGGATGTGGTTTTCAATATATCTGTAAGGATTTTTACCCTCCGAAGTCATCAAAGGCGATCATCTCTTCAGGCACACCATAATCGTCGAGCATTTTAAGCACGGCATCGTTCATCATGGGGGGGCCACAGAGGTAATATTCAATATCTTCCGGCTCGGGATGATTCTTCAGGTACTCATCCATCACAACCTGGTGAATGAAGCCTGTATATCCTTCCCAATTATCTTCAGGCATGGGCTCTGACAGGCCTATATTGAATTTAAAATTCGGATTTTCTTTTTCCAGTGCCTTAAATTCATCAACATAGAAAAGTTCCCTGAGGGAACGGCCACCATACCAGAAGGTAGACTTGCGGCTTGTTTTCCTGGTTTTATACAAATCGAAGATATGTGAGCGCATGGGTGCCATGCCGGCACCGCCACCGATAAACATCATCTCACGCTCAGTATCCTTAATAAAAAATTCGCCGTAAGGGCCTGATATTGTTACTTTATCTCCTGGTTTCCTTGAGAAGATATATGAAGAGCATATTCCGGGGTTCACCTTCATAAAGCCACCTGATTTCCTGTCGAATGGAGGTGTGGCAATACGTATGTTCAGCATGATGATATTATCCTCGGCAGGGTGGTTAGCCATTGAATACGCGCGGAAAATGGGCTCCGGGTTCTTCATCTGCAGATCCCACATCTTAAATTTATCCCAGTCTTCTTTATAATCATCCTCAATGATCATGTCCTTAAAGTCTACCTTAACTTTAGGCACATCAATCTGGATATATCCACCTGATCTGAAATCAAGTTTTTCACCTTCCGGAAGCTTCACAACAAACTCCTTAATGAAGGTTGCCACATTGTGGTTGGATACCACTTCACATTCCCATTTCTTGATCCCGAATATCTCGGGTGGGATGCCAATACTCATATCCTCTTTCACCTTAACCTGACAGCCAAGGCGCCAGTTGTTTTGTGCTTCCTTGCGTGTGAAATAGCCAACCTCCGTTGGCAATATAGAACCTCCTCCTTCAAAGACCTGGCATTTGCACATGGCACAGGTTCCACCACCTCCGCATGCAGAAGGCAGAAAGATCTTCTCCGTTGAGAGTGTTGAAAGAATGGTTGATCCCGGGTTAACGACCAGTTTTTTATCCTCATTGACCGTCAGGGTTACCTCACCCTGCGGGGTTAACTTTTTCCTGGCGTACAGTAACATGGCAACCAGGAAGATGATCACGATCAGGAAGATGATGATGCTGGCGATAACGACTTGTCCTATTCCGACTAAAAGCATGTTTATACTTTTTTGATAAATTTTCTATTAAAGTTGAATTCCCATAAACATCATAAAGGCCATACCCATCAGGCCGGTTATGATAAAAGTGATCCCCAGTCCGCGCAAGGGAGCGGGCACATTTGAGTAGCGGATCTTTTCACGGATCGCTGCAATACCCACGATAGCCAGGAACCAGCCAACACCGGAACCGAGGCCGAAAGATGTTGCTTCGGCAATACTCTGATAATCTCTTTCCTGCATAAACAAAGATCCGCCCAGGATGGCACAGTTAACGGCGATCAGTGGAAGAAAGATCCCCAGCGATGAATATAGCGAGGGAGAGAACTTCTCGATCACCATTTCTACCAGTTGTACCATAGATGCGATCACCGCAATGAACATGATGAATGAAAGAAAGCTCAGGTCGACCTCTGCAAAGCTTGGATCAAGCCAGGCGAGGGCACCATCTGACAGCAGATATTCATTCAGCAGATAATCAACCGGCACGGTGATCCCCAGTACAAAGATCACGGCAATCCCCAGTCCAACTGATGTTTTTACTGTCTTCGAAACAGCAAGGTATGAACACATACCAAGGAAGTATGCGAACACCATGTTGTCGATGAAGATAGATCTTACAAATATGTTTATTAAATCCTGCATAGCTATATGCTGTTAAATTTTAATTTTCTTCAATCAGTTCCGTATCTCTTTTCCTTTGCACCCAGATGATCACACCCACGGTAATGAGCGCCATCGGAGGCAGTATCATCATTCCATTGTTGGAATAAAACCCTCCGTTATCGATATACCATCCGTTGGGTATTACCGCGTAACCCCAGATCGTTCCTGATCCAAGCAGTTCACGGAAGAATGCCACCACTATAAGTATCCAGCCATATCCCCAGGCATTTCCAATGCCATCAAGGAATGAAGGCCATACCTTGTTAGCCATGGCAAAAGCTTCGAAGCGACCCAT
>JBDLIJ010000133.1:0-9030 GCA_039714935.1 Bacteroidota bacterium
AATTTGTTGATCAAAATCCGATAGGACGATCATCAAGATCAAATCCGGCAACATACATCAAGGCATTCGACGATATACGTGCCCTGTTTGCCGATCAGCAACTGGCGAAGGTCAGAAATTACAAACCGGGGTTTTTCTCTTTTAATGTACCGGGAGGACGATGCGAGGAATGTGAGGGTGAGGGCGTGGTGAAGATCGAGATGCAGTTCATGGCCGACATCTACCTCCAATGCGACCACTGCTCGGGCAAGCGCTTTAAGGATGAGGTGCTTGAAATTCAGTATAACAAAAAAAACATCAGTGAAATACTGAACCTCACCATCAACGAAGCGCTTGCTTTCTTCGACGGATCTACTGATAAAACTGCCGCAGTAAAAAGGATAGTCGCCAAATTAAAGCCACTACAGGATGTTGGCCTTGGCTACCTCAGGATGGGACAATCATCGAGCACCCTGAGCGGTGGAGAAGCACAGCGGATAAAACTGGCATACTTCCTGTCGAGGGGGGCAAATGAATCACCTACCCTGTTTATATTCGATGAGCCCACCACAGGCTTACATTTTCATGACATCCATAACCTGCTGAATGCCTTCTATGCTTTGCTGGATGCAGGCCACTCACTGATCATTATAGAACATAACCAGGAGGTGATAAAAGCGGCTGACTGGATCATCGACCTGGGGCCTGAGGGTGGAAATGCCGGCGGACAACTTGTATTTGAGGGAACACCAGAGGAGATTATCAGGGAAGAGTCATCCTATACAGGGAAATACCTGGGAGAAGTTAGCAGGGCCCAATAAAAATGATTCCGGGGCCCTTAGGGGACCCCGGAATACAAAACCCAAATCTAATAAATTACGATACGATTACAGGGCAAATGTAAGCCAAAAAGTAGTATGGCGTCAATCAGTTTATATACTAAAAATAGCAGATTTATTTTCTTAAATAGGTACGTAGATACACGTAGTCGTGGCCAGGTCAGATTTTAATAATATTATTCTGAATGGAATAAATGACCAGCTCGGCGGTAGAATAGATATTAAGCTTTTTCATCAGGTTGTGCTTGTGTGTTTCCACGGTCCTGATACTGATAAAAAGCTTGTCGGCGATCTGTTTGTTGCTTAAACCAAGGCTCATATGTTTTAAAACTTCCATTTCTCTTTCAGAAAGCGGAATATCCTGTTTAAGCTTTTTGTCTTTTTCAGATTTAAGATAGCTGGCAATGAATTTTTCACTCACAATGCCTTTCATAAATTTCTGGCCATCATTGACCATATGGATTGCCTCTATCAGCTCCTGAGGTTTGAAATTTTTGGGAACATAGCCAAAAGCACCGGCTTCAAAGCCCTGCGTGATGAGTTCCTCGTCAACATGAGAGGTATAATAGATCACTTTACTTAAAGGAAACTGTTCGCTGATCATTTCAGTAATCTGTATCCCGGAGACTTCAGGAAGGTTAATATCCATGATGATAATGTCGGGACGCAGATCGTCCACTTTTTTCATCGCCTCCTCGCTATTAAGCGCATAACCTACAATCTCCAGATCGTCATATGGCTCTAAAAGGGTTTTAATTCCTTTGATCACAACCTCATGGTCCTCAACAATAAGTATCCTGATCTTTTTCATTTTATAGCAAATTAGGAATCCTAAACATGAACAACATTCATTATCAAAAATGTAAAAATACATTATTTCTAAGCAAAACCCACTATCTGTTTGTACGGAAATTCATATACGTATTAATACTGATGGCTGGATGTCATGTAATTTTTATCTTTGTTATGACATAATCTCCAAATTAAGACAGTCCTGATGGGCAAACATAATATTTCCGTTCTTCTGGTTGAAGACGATCGTTTATCGCTTGTGATCTACTCCGAATTCATCCGAAATATTGTAAGCGACGTATATACTGCCACAGATGGTATCCAGGGCGTTGCGGTATTCACTGAGAAAAAACCCGATATTATCATTACTGATATAATGATGCCAGGCATGGATGGCCTGGAAATGATCCGCAAGATAAAAAAGATCAATCCCAGGGTAAAAGTAATTATGATCTCCGGACATTCGGAGGTGGATTATTTCATCAGGTCTATCGACCTGGGGGTGGATGGCTATTTGCTCAAACCTATTGATAACATCAGGTTACAGGATAAGATCCATGAACTGGGAGAACAAATTATGCTCAGTAAGAAAGTAGCAGAGACAGAAAAGAAATTTCAGGATTTTGCCGCTCTTTTACCACAGGTGGTCTTCGAAGCAGACCTTGAGGGGAGGTTGACCTTTGTGAATCAGATCGCCCTTAAGATGTTCAACTACAACAAAAAGGACATTAACGACGGCCTGTACCTTCATGATGTGATCGTACAAGATAAAGAAGATGATCAAAAAGATATTCAGGAGATCATCTCTACGGCAAAAAACTTCAAGGAAAAGGAAGTGATCTGCAAAACAAAAACAGGAAAATTCTTCCCTGCATTGATCTATACCTCCGGTATCTTTGAAGATGACGTTTTAACAGGCACAAGGGGTGTTATGGTAGATATCAGTTCCAGAAAAAAGATGATGGAAGAACTAAAATCCCTGAATCATGAACTGGAAGAGAAAGTAAGAGAACGTACCATACGTTTGTCTGACGAGATCAAGGAGAAAGAAAAGGCTGAAAAAGCACTTATCATGGCCAAGGAAAAAGCAGAAGAATCAGATTATTTAAAAGGTATCTTCCTGGCCAATGTTTCACATGAAATCCAAACCCCCATCAAGGCCATCATCAGTTTTAGCAATCTGTTGCATGCTCCCAAACAGAGTGATAAGCGCCGGCAGGAACTTGTCGGGATCATTGAAAGCAACAGCAATGCCCTCCTGAACCTTACAAATGACATTCTTGAATTTACGCGCCTGCAGTCAAATACTATTAAACTGTACCGGATTAATTTTGATCTAAACCTGTTCTTAAAGGAATTATTCCCCGTTTTTGAAACGCTGAAAAGAAGAAAGGATCATGAGGGTGTTGAGTTAAAACTTTCTCTGGGACATAAGAATAAAGAAATCCAGATCAATTCTGATCCTTCCCGTTTAAGGCAGGTTTTTACCAATCTGATCTCAAATGCATTTAAGTTCACCCATAATGGCTATGTAGAGTATGGATATAGAACTGACGGAGCCTCTATACAGTTTTTTGTAAAAGATACCGGGCTTGGGATCTCCAAGCCCTATCAGCGCAAAATCTTTGAACGCTTTATCCAGGAGCCAAAGCCATTGAGTATCAAAAAAGAAGGAACAGGCCTTGGCCTCCCCATTACGCACAGTCTTATTCGGATGCTGGGAGGGAAGATCTGGGTAGAATCTGATCTGGGAAAAGGCTCTACTTTTTTCTTTGAAATACCCGATATCACATTAACTGACAAAGAACATACCGAAGATGAGGCTGCAAGCTGGAAGGATAAACAAATACTGATCATTGAAGATGAGATTGAGGATTATTTCGCTCTTGAGGAAATATTAAAGAACAAAATAAAGATTCATTTCCTGAACAGCCCTGAACAGGCAATGGAGTTTTGTAAAAAAAATAAGGACATTGACCTCTGCCTGCTTAGCTGGTCGTCTGATCAAAATCTTGAGTTGATACACAGCATACGAAATATCATCTCTGAACGCCCCGTAATTGCCTTATGTGATAAAGAGGTCAAAGGTGCTAAAAGAAAAGAGATAGACAACTATTTTGATGGCATGCTCAGGAAACCCTTTGAAGAAAAAGAAATCATGGCACTGCTTAAAAATCATCTTGGTTAATATGGATATGTTAAAGACAATCCTTGCTTTCCCACTGCTATTTGTCGTTTATGTGTATAAATATGCCATATCCCCTTTAACGCCTGCTTCCTGCAGGCATTATCCGACATGCTCGGAATATAGTGTGCAGGCCCTTAAATTACATGGTCCGCTGCGTGGGAGCATGCTGTCAGTAAAACGTATTTCACGTTGTCACCCCTGGGGGACAGGAGGCATTGATCCTGTGCCAAAGATCATAGTAAAAAAGCTCAGCTTAAAAAAGAAAGGTAAAACAGAGGCCATATAAAAAAACGCTGTTCATTCGCAGGAATATACAGCCGAATAAGCCTCCTCTTTCATAATCTTTCATTTCCTTATCTTTGTGTCATGACAGCAATAATGAAATTGCACGACATCATATTTTATACAGAAACAAGGAGTGGTAAAATCTTTGATATTCTGCTGATGATTACCATTATCCTCAGCATTATAGTGGTGATGCTTGATAGTGTAGCGAATATCCATACTGACTATGGAGATTTATTATTAATTGCAGAATGGATCTTTACGATTTTATTCACTATAGAATATTTACTCCGGATCATAACATGCTATCAGAAGTGGCGATACATATTCAGCTTTTACGGCATCATCGACCTGCTGGCCATTCTTCCTACCTACCTCAGCTTATTTTTGGTCGGCTACCAGTATCTGATCATCATCCGGGTATTGCGCTTGCTGCGGATTTTCAGGATTCTAAAGCTCTATCGCTTTATTGGTGCTTCCAGCCACCTGGTTGAATCATTAAAATCAAGCCGGCACAAAATAGCCGTCTTTCTATCTGCCGTGATGGCCATTGTAGTGGTGATGGGTGCAGCCATGTACCTGATCGAAGGAGCTGAACACGGATTCAGAAGCATCCCGGAAAGCATTTACTGGGCCATCATAACCCTGACCACTGTAGGATATGGCGATATTACACCTATTACACCACTGGGTAAAACCTTAGCTGCCATGGTGATGATACTCGGTTATTCCATTATTGCGGTTCCTACCGGCATTATTACCTCTGAGTTGAGCAAACAAAAGAAAGGGATAAAGGATAACAGACTCTTTTGTCATTCATGTGGCAATGAAGTTCATGATGAAGATGCCGCGTATTGCAAAGTATGCGGCAAGGAACTGGAGAAGTAAAAAAAATGCCCCCGGGTTAATTCGGGGGCGCATCAATTCATTTCGGTTGAGAAATATTTAGATGTATTTGGTTACCCACTTATACGCTGCCATAATTATAAATGTTTCGTTGGTAAATGGGGTGCAGGGTGAATCCCTTAATCCTTAACCATCTTATCCTGCCTGTACGACCAGCGCATCAGGCCCATAGCGACAAGCAAGATGGCCATCGTGAGAAGAAATGTTCCTGAAAAGCCCATCAACTCATAGAAATACACTCCAAAAAGGGGCGCAATCAGCGATCGCACACCGGTGAGTGAAAGGTGTATAGATTGGTAATCATCAGCTTCTTCAGGCTTACAGAAGTACGCAGAACCTATGAACCAGAGCAGGGACATCATGGCAGCAAAGATGCCATAAAAAATGAAGGAAACGATCAGCATATAGTATACCTTGATGCCGTAAAACTCCACATATCCAGGAAAATACTCAGTAAACAGAAGAAAAGTGATATACATAAAAAGTGCGGCAAAAGTGATGGCCGCAAATCGCCGGGGATCAATATGTGTGAGCAATTTGCCAAAAAAAGGCAAAAGGATAATAGCCAGTATATTATATGCATTTTTATAAAATGCAACACTGGAATAATTAAGATGCAGCGCCTCCTGGAAGAATATATTTATGATGGTTATTGAGATCATAAAGGAGAAGCCATAAAACATAAATCCAATCTCAAAATGCAGATACGGCTTGTTTGTCCTGAGAATATTCAGCATGTTAAACCATGACTCGCGTACCGAATCCCTGAGCTTCATCGCCACCGGATGCTGCACCACTTTGGAGTAATCAATGCCGGAAAGAACATAAAGAGAGATCACTCCAAGCAAACCTATGGCGGGGAAGACATAACGGAAGGCAAAATTATCCGCATCCAGCAGCAATCCGTAAGCAAAGGTTGCCAGCAGGATAATGATCTTATTCAAAGAGGTGGCATAACTGAACAGTTTACCGAAATGCTCGTGCCTGTAATTTGTTTTCAGCAATACATTGATGGCAGGATAAATGATGATATTCCCAAAGAAATATATCAGAAAAACAAAAAGAAACAGATAATGCCATCCCGACTGACCGCTTAAAGCCGCCTCGTCTGCAGGGATCAGGATCAGCAAACCCAGCGGAAGCCTGGTAAGCAATCCTGTTATACGCAACATTTTTCTCTTATTTCCAATACGTTTTCTGAGCTGGTTGAAAATAAACAGGAATATAAAAACAAGCATACTGAATTGAAAGAGAAAGGCAAGCTGGTAGTTTGATCCCCTCAGGCTGTGTATGAACACATATTCGTTCAGGGCGAGCACTCCCAGAATAACACCCTCCAGGGCAGAATAGATCATATGGAGGCGGAAAGCCTGCTTCTCAACAGAATTGAGCTGTTTTATTACCCCTAAAACCTGTTTCATAAAACTATGCGCAAAGCTAAAAAATAGTACTGACTCTATTGGAATGGAGTTTTATCCACTTTTATATCTATGAACAACATACAGGCAATAATGTTTAATGATGCCCTGCTCTTGTCTTGAAAAATTCGTGCCATCAGAATAGAAATAGGTGCCGTTATGGGTGATATTCATTCCTAATGTTGTGATCCCTTTAGAAACAGAAAGGAAAGCTTGTATTTTCTGGATGAACCTGATCACTGCTTTTTGCTTATCGGTGGGTTTTACCCCAGAAGTCATGGCGGCGATCAGCTCGTCAAAGGAATACCAGCCGGGATCCATTGATGTTATAATACTCATTAAATACCGTTGCAGTAGGAATAAATTTAGATTTGAATACTGTGTAAGTGGCAGAACCAGAAAAGATCGGGAAGTTCTCAATGTATTCTTCGAGCAGTTCTAAAATAGCATCAAGGGTGTTAAAGCCTTCGGTACGGAAAGAGTTTTTGAGGCTTTCTTCCTGGTACTGAAACAGCGGCTTTTGAGAGTCGGTTTCTTTTCGAAAAGCCTAACAGAGGAATACCTTCATTATTTGTTATTAATTCCATTATCTGAGAATTACAGGATTGCCGTTGAATTCAAGGATAGACCAGATATAAACCAGAGTATGGTGATCCATAGGATCAAAGTTTCTATCAACGAGCCTTACGCCTCTCATAGCATTTGCTTTGAGATTCATTTTGAGGCCTGTTGAAACACATCGGGGATAATAGACTAATTCACCATTTTTCTTAATGAATTTGATAGAGAAGGTCTTTTGTGTGCCATCGGGCAATACCTTTTCATCGAGTTCGGATAATACGGTTGATAATTTGATTGCTTCCATAAATTATTGAATTGAGGAAGCAAAGGAAGATTAATTGGAAGTTTAAAAAAAGGACAGAGGAATTAACATAAAAAAAGATGTTATTGTAAAAAAGCAGGATAATTCCTTGATATTCAAAAACAATTACTAATTTTAGTGTGACCAAAGGAAAATCAATTACAGTTTAGTTTCCCAAATTATTACAGTTGTCAATATTTACAATTTCTAATAGTAAGAAAATATTGAATAAGCAATAAATGTGCGGTGGTTGAATGTATTTTACAAATAGACTGTCCAGGTATATTGAAGATAATAAGCAGAATTATCACTAAACATGAAAATAAACTAAAAATCAAATTGACATGAATATTGAATCAAGAAAAACACCACTACAAAAGATAATAAAGGTTATTGTATTTTGTGTATTGACTGGATATAGTATGAACCTTACTGGTCAATGGTTTTGGCAGAATCCTTACCCGACAGGAACAGAACTTAATAATATATCTTTCATTAATGAAAACATAGGATGGGCTGTTGGATTTGATGGAACAATTATACATACAACTGACGGGGGACAAAATTGGAAAATTCAGTTTTTTGATCCTTCATATATTTTATATGATGTGTGTTTTATTGATCAATTTAAAGGATGGGTTAGCGGAACGACTTCTAATAAAGGACCAGGAACTGTTTTTGTAACAAATGATGGAGGATTCACATGGAATGCACAAAGTTGCGGGACAAATTTCCCTCTATATGCGATACATTTTATTGATGAAAATACTGGCTGGGCTGGAGGTGGAGAATTATTATTTACAAATGACGGAGGGAATAGTTGGACAGTCGGGCATCCTTATAATTTTCCATACATCATTATGGATTTAGTGTTTCACGATGCTAATATTGGATGGGCATGTGGAACATATGGATATATTATTAATACTGAGGATGGTGGTCAAAATTGGAATATTTTGCCTAGTGGTATTGACGAAAGTCTATTTTCAATTTATTTTACAGACTCTGTATATGGATGGGTGGTTGGTGAGAATGGAATAATCCATAACTCAATTAATGGAGGACAATCCTGGGAGACTCAAAACAGCAATACTGAAGATAATTTAAATGGAGTTTTTTTTACTGATCAAAATAATGGTTGGTGTGTAGGTAGTAATGGAACGATTATTTCTTCGGAGAATGGAGGTGTTTTATGGACTAACCAGGAAAGTGGAATAGATGTAAAACTTAATGGTATTCAATTTTTTAATCAGCAATATGGAGTGTGTGTTGGTGGATTGGGGGCAACTTGTATTACGGAAAATGGTGGTTTGACATGGAATTCATCGTTTTCAGGAATATCTCAAAGTCTGAAAGGGATTGATTTTATTGATAATACAAATGGTTGGGCCGTAGGTTACGATGGCACTATCTTAAAAAGTTCAACTAGTGGTTATGAATGGACTGCAATGGATGGGATAACGGATAAATCACTTTGGGATGTTTTCTTTGTTGACCAACAATATGGATGGATTGTTGGCGATCAGGGAGCAATTTTTCATTCATACGACGGTGGGAATAATTGGATTGATTATTCTATTGACGAGGTGTATACGCTTATTAAGACTTTTTTTGTTAATAATAATACTGGATGGGTAGTTGGCTTTGATAATATAGTTCTTAAAACAAATAATGGCGGGTCATCATGGATTAACCAAGGAAATTTTACTGATGAAAACCTCACTTCAGTATTTTTTAATGATGAAAACACTGGATGGATTG
>JBDLIJ010000134.1:0-9004 GCA_039714935.1 Bacteroidota bacterium
CTGATTGAAAAGAACCATAAATTTGCATGCGATCTGTTAAAAGGAAGCAATCTCAATAATATAAATAATTTCAGCAAATTCATTAACCTGACCCAAAAGCAAATGCATGGACGCATTGCTGATGCGTTTATACTCCTCATGGACGAGATCTATGGGAGGAATCCTTTTATCCTTACAGCCAGCAGACAGGACCTTGCTGATCTTACCGCCATGTCGAAAGAAAATGTGATCAGGGTCATGAAAGTATTTAAAGACCAGAGACTTATTCGTGTAGATGGCAATCTGATCGAAATCCTAAACAAGAAAGAGTTAATTCGTATAGGAGCCACCGGTTAAACCTGATCCTTTTAGTTTATATTGAGTCTAAGTATTAATTTCGATTTATCACTTAGATATTTTACAAACTGTATGTGTTTAATTTTGTAGCATTTACAGCATTCGTATTGACATATATCACCTTACTTACAATATATTTACCTGACATGACGCATTATAAACGTGTTATCAAACACGTACATCATGGCATTATTCTTTCTAATGCCTGATTATAGAAGTAAACTTGTAAGTAGAAAACCTAAAAATCAAAGACTATGAAAAAGCTAATTACAGTATTACTGATTATTCCAGGACTTGTTCTTGCAATAATCATTGTAACAAGTTGTACAAAAGAAGGACCTGCAGGTCCGGCAGGAGAAGATGGCATTGATGGTAATGACGGCACTGCTACCTGTAAACAGTGCCACAACTCGGGCGAATCATTCCTGGCTAAAGTTATACAGTGGGAAGCTTCCACACACGCTAGCGGGGGCAATTTTGAAAGGAATAGTGTTGAGTGCGCCATTTGCCACACCAGCATGGGCTTTAAGGAGTGGATAGTATCTGATGCCGATACCACTTTACAGCCTGTTTCAAATCCGACACCCATAAATTGTTATACCTGCCATAAGGTACATGAAACATATACGGCCGAAGACTGGGAGCTTGTATATTCAGATCCCGTAAGCTTTTTATTTGATGGGACATCATCAACCGATCAGGGAGTAGCAAACCTTTGCTCCAAATGCCATCAATCACGAAAAGCGAATCCAATGCCGGTTCCTGACGGAGATGAGGATGTTACAATTACGAGCCCATATTGGGGGCCCCATCATGGACCTCAGGCAAATATGTATGTAGGAATGGGTGGTTATGAAGTGGGAGACGGCTATGAGAACTCCTTCCATACCGATAATATTGAAAAAAGTTGTAAATCATGCCACATGGCTTCTGCTTACGGTGTTCAGGCCGGAGGCCATCAAATGGGTATGACATATGCATATCATGGTCATGATGTGGTAAATAAGGCAGGCTGTATTGATTGCCATTCCGATCCTGATAACCTTGACACCAAGATCGAAGAAACAGCGCTTGAGCTGGAAGATCTCCTTGCCGACCTTCTTGTATTGCTTATAGACCAGGGTATTTATAGCGAAACTACCAGCAAGATCATTCCGGGCACCTATACAAATGATCAGGCGGGAGCATACTTCAACTATAAGTTTGTTGAAGAAGACAGGAGTAATGGTTCACACAATTACAAGTACGCCAAGAAGTTGCTAGAAAATTCAATTGACGCCATTCAGTAATTAAATTTCTTATTACTAAAAGGCTTCAGTTGGCAATTGAGGCCTTTTTTTTGTGTATTGATAAAAACTCCGATATGAAAATACTTAGAACATTTATGATCCTCATACCATTGGTATTCTTTCTATCCTCATGCGAATACGAATGGATACAGCCTGAAAAAGTTCCTGTTCCGGATGAGCTAAGTTTCTCAACCGACATCATGCCTATTTTTAATAATGGATGCAACACCAATGTATGCCATGGTGCCGGTGGCACACCTCCCGACCTCAGCGAGGGCAATGCCTACAGTTCACTTATAAATGAAGGCTTTGTTGATGTCGACCTGCCGGAAGCCAGCATGCTATATACGTGCATGTTAACAGGTGGCAGCATGGCTCCTTATGTGCATAGCCCCGGCGATACCGATATCATCCTTGCATGGATACAGCAGGGTGCTAACAATAATTAATCTTCTAATTTCAAAAATCAACATATGAAAAAGCTAAAAATCCTTTTATTACTGCTCTTTTTTATGCCTGCCTTGATCTCGGCCCAGGAAGCAGAGCCGGTAAAAACAAAAAGCAAGCCGGTAAGGGAGCCCTTTGCCTGCCCTACCGTCATCGACCAGCAAACTGTATATATTCCTACAGCCAAAACACTGGAGTTTGTCATTGAACATCGCTTTGATAAAATTGAAAATATTTCTAATCTC
Organism: Bacteroidota bacterium; assembly: GCA_039714935.1. Lineage (GTDB taxonomy): Bacteria > Bacteroidota > Bacteroidia > Bacteroidales > B18-G4 > B18-G4. The sequence goes on from JBDLIJ010000134.1 coordinate 2,318, forward strand.
TTTGGCATCTATGGATCGTCGAATATCAGGCTGGGAGTGAATTATAGTATTACCAATAAGCTGTCTGTTGGCTTCGGGACTACTAAATTCAGGAAGTTACAGGATCTCAGGATCAAATACAACATACTGGAGCAAACAAGAGATGATAAGATCCCTGTTGCTGTGACAGCTTACGGAAATATGGGTATTGATGCAAGAAATGAAAGTTACTTTGGCTTGGACTATACATTCACAAACAGGCTTTCATACTTCACGGAATTGATCGTGGCCAGAAAATTCACTGACTGGCTATCTATACAGTTTTCCGGTAGCTTTTCACATATCAACAGGGTAGATTCTCTGATGGAGCATGACAAGATCGGCCTGTCTTTTTCGGGAAGGGCCAGGGTCAGCGCACAGTCGTCTGTTGTCTTCAACTATGGCATCCCACTAGAAATAACAAGCATACAGGAGCATACCACTTTAACCAATCCTCCCAAACATAATTTTGGCTTTGGCTGGGAGGTTTCTACGAGCACACATGTCTTCCAGATCTTCGTTGCTTCAGCAACTGATCTGTCGCCACAATACACCATGATGGAAAACAGAAACGACTGGCTTGACGGAGGGCTTTTCTTTGGATTTACCATCACCCGTTTATGGAGCTTTTAAAGAATAATGGCATTATTTTAGAAATATAAGAAGTATAAATCTTTAATTATAACATAACATGAAAACAAAATCATTGAACAAATTAATCAGCCTGGCAACTATCATGTTGACGGCAATCATTCTGATGGCATTTGTCGCCCCTCAGGATCAGAAAAAAGCCGCAGCCTGGGAAATACCATCCAAATATATGAAAATGGAAAATCCATATGCTGGTGATGAAAGTCTTAATAAAGTAGGAAAGATGTTATACAGCAAACACTGTAAATCATGTCATGGAAGCAAGGGCCTGGGCGACGGGCCAAAAGCAAAACAACTGGAAACCTTCCCCGGTGATCTGACATCAGCAGAATTTCAGGGCGGAACTGATGGCGAAATTTATTATAAGTCCATCATCGGCCGAGATGAGATGCCTAATTACGAAAAGAAGATCCCTGATGAAGAAGATCGTTGGGCCATCATCAACTACATGAGAACTTTCAAATAGGATCGAAATAATAAAAGGTGTCATCTGTAATAATGGCATCTTTTTTTTAACGCTATAAGCTATGAGAAGATTTTTACCCTCTGCTGCCACATACATATATATTTTTCTCATTTATCTGCCGATCCACCCATTATTATCTCAAACACCTGTTCAGGAGGAAGAAAGAGTTTATGAGTATCTGGAGGAGAACCAACAATGCCTGAAATGCCACGGCAGCATATATTACTACTATTATAATGACTGGATTGAGCGGGATGTGAAGGAGAGGATGAACCCTTACTTTATTGTTGACTCTTCCCTGTTTTACGAATCCAACCACTGGAGCTTTCGCTGCACCGATTGTCATTCAGAAGACTATTCCGACTTCCCGCACCCGGGGGAGCTTCGCATGGAGCCCAGCTATGAATGCATGGATTGCCATGAGGGAGATGATGATTATGCACATTATAATTTTGAAGGGATCCAGGAAGAATTCCATGAAAGTGTACACTCATCCAAACATTCAGATGAATTCACCTGCTGGATGTGCCATAATCCTCATGAATATAAGATCAATGCCAGGACAAATGAGAAGATGCAGGAGTTTATCCAGTATGATAATGAAATTTGCCTGAGCTGCCACTCAGATATCACTAAATACCAGCTGCTGACCACCCTGGAAAATCCCAATATCATTGAGAAGCACGATTGGCTTCCTAATGAGGCGCTACACTTTAAGCACGTGAGATGTATTGAGTGCCACACCGAGATCAACGACACACTTCTTGTGGCCCATAAAGTGCTCCCGAAAGAAAAGGCAGTAAAAAGATGTGTCGACTGTCATTCTAAAGATTCCAGGCTACTGGCTTCACTATACAGGATGCAATTTACCGATCAGCGGTCTGTCACCGGATTTTCTAATGCCGAAATCCTTGGGGAAATTTATGTCATTGGAGCAAACAGGAACTTTTTCCTTAGCAGGCTGAGTGTTGCACTATTTGGCCTTGTGATACTTATGATCATTGTGCATGCCGGATTACGTTTAACCCTGAAAAGAAAATAACCATGGATGAAAAATTATACTTATATCCGATATGGGTCAGGCTTTGGCATTGGATAAACGCTTTTCTGTGCTTACTGCTTATCCTCACAGGCATCAGCATGCAATACTCCGACCCGGAATACCCTATCATTCGTTTTGACTGGGCTGTATCCATTCATGACATTAGTGGGATCGTGCTCACTTTCAGTTATATATCCTTTGTAATTGGCAACATCTTTACAACCAATGGCAGGCAGTATATTTTCAGGATAAAAGGATATTGGCGAAAAGTTAGCAAACAGATACGTTATTATGCTTTTGGTATATTTACAAAAGAAGAACCACCTTTTGAAATAACTGATGATAATAAATTTAATCCACTGCAAAGATTCAGTTATGTATTCATCATGTATATCTGCATGCCTGTAATTATAGTTACGGGCTTCATGCTTCTATATCCTGATTTCACCCTGATGAATATATTTGGATCTACCGGGCTTCACAGCATAGATATCATTCACGTTATCATGGGATTTCTGATATCGCTATTCTTCGTTGTGCATATATATTTCTGCACCATAGGAGCCAATCCTTTAAGCAACTTTAAGAGCATGGTCAATGGCTATCATGATAAACACTGACCACGCCCTTATCAATAAAACGAGTACCATGAAAGCAGACAAAAATAAAAAAGATACCCCCAGAAGGGAGTTTATCCGAAGAGGCTTGCTGGCAGGTGCAGGAGCATTTGCAGCCAGTGGAGTGCTCTCTTCATGTGGGGGAGATAAATCAGGAAAAAAGATAAAATTACTTACCCCTGACGGAAAGCTCGTTGAAGTTGATGCTTCAGACATTAAACCATCGGAAGAATATAAAATTCAGGCCAGGGAAGGCATCCCGGGTCGAAAATTTGTGATGGTGATTGACCTTGCAAAATGTTATAACGCACGTAAATGTATTGAAGCATGCCAGGAAGGGCATCATTTGCCAAAGGAGCATGAGTATATGAAAGTATATCTGATGCAGGACTCAGAGAAGTCAGCACCATATTGGTTTCCGAAACCATGCTTCCAGTGCGACAATCCACTTTGTGTAAGCGTTTGCCCGGTGGGCGCAACCTATAAACGAACCGACGGCATTGTGCTGGTTGATCATGACCGATGTATTGGCTGCAAATTCTGCATGACGGGCTGTCCTTATTCGGCAAGAAATTTCTCATGGAAACACAATGAAGAATATGATGACACCATCGTATACAATCCTGAAAACAGTGTCCCCGGACAAGAAGGGACTGTTTCTAAGTGTGTATTCTGTGCCGATCGTCTCAGGGAGAATAAACTACCATATTGCCTGCTGGCATGTCCGATGGGTGTGATCTATTTCGGTGATATTGATGAAGATGCCGTCACCAATGGATCAGAAACCGTTGCATTTAGTGAGTTGATCCGGGATCGTGGAGGTTATCGCTATCTCGAAAGCCTTGGTACAAGGCCAAGTGTATATTACCTGCCTCCGGTAAACAGGCAGTTTCCTGTTGAGCGCGGATACGACAGCCTTGATGAAGATATCAAGGAGCGATATAAAGACACACCATATGCAAAAAGCAGGGGGTAAATAATGGAACACACAAATACAAGCAGTTTTGAAAAGTTAAGAGAGTTTCGTTCACAGGTTGAAAAACCAAAGGCGAGATCCATTGCCTGGATCGTACTGCTTATCCTGCTCATGTTATGGGGGCTCTACGCACTCATTGTTCAGATCACCCAGGGGCATATCGTTACCGGGATGCGTGATAATGTAGTATGGGGGATATACATCGTAAATTTTATTTTCTTTATGGGTATCAGCTATGCCGGCGCTCTGGTTTCAGGGACATTGCATCTTTTCAGAACTTCATGGCGGAAGCCGGTAATACGCATGGCGGAATTTATTACCATCATCGCCTTATTTATCGGGCCCTTATATATTCTGCTCTGTATCGGACGACTTGAAAGATTGCCTTACCTTGTATTATTTGGCAGGATACAATCACCGATCACCTGGGATGTAATTGCCATCTCCACTGATATTTTTGGATGTATCATCTTTCTTTACCTCTCTGTTTTGAGAGATATTGCTGCCCTGCGCGATTTTAGCGACCTCAGGATCGCAAAATGGAGAAAAAAGATGTATCATATCCTGGCTTTGGGATATACAGGAACACCAGAACAACAACGCAGACTTAATAATGCAACAGATATCATGGCTGCCATGGTCATTGCCATTGCTATTATCGTATATTCAGTGCTTGCATGGATCTTCAGTGTCACCCTGCAGCCCGGATGGCACAGCACTATCTTCGGACCGTATTTCGTTATCGCCGCCATATACTCCGGTATCGGCGTACTGATCGTTGCCATGTGGCTGTTCAGAAAAATTTACCACCTGGAAAAATACCTGACTAAAAGGCACTTTGTCAATATCGGCGTGCTCATGCTCATCCTGGCCGCATTTTTTGGTTACTTCACATTCAGCGAATACCTGACAAAATGGTATGGGTCTCAAAAGGATGATGAAAGCCTGATCAAGCTGTTGATGGATAAATATTTTCTGATGTTCATTTTATCAAATTATGTTGGTGTCCTCATGCCACTTATCGTTGTGGGCGTACCCAGGTTCAGGACAATAAATATGATCACTATAACAGCGGTGGTGGTCATCATAGCTTTATGGCTCAATCGATACCTGATTGTTGTGCCAACACTGGAATCACCTTATATGCCGATACAGGATGCACGATTCGACTGGGTATCCTATTCCGGGACCTGGGTGGAATGGGCACTCAGCATTGCAGGGGTGGCAGCATTTTGTCTTTTCTTTACTATAGGGGCAAGATTTATTCCGATCATCCCTGTCTCAGAGGAAAAAGAAAGGAAAACCAAAAGAGAGATCCTTTAAAGCATCTGTGTTAAAATCTCATGACATGAAAAACTTACTGATCTATATAATTCTGTTCTCCTTTATCTCAGCCATCAACATAGCAGGTGTCATGGCCCGGGAAGAGGAGCCCGCTGACATTTATCTCGAATTCAGCACCTGGAAAAATCATGACAACAGCCGCTCGCTGATGACAAAGATCACATCAGAAAATGAGGATGGAGAATATGTTGTTGAAGGGCTGACTATACTATTCACGCTTATTGGAGACCAGGAAGACACTGTCCTCGGAGAAGCGGTCAGCAATGAATATGGTATTGCCGCATTGAATATTGCTGACGGCATGATTGATTATCCAAAGGATGAAGAAGCCTATATTTACTTCACTGCTCTTTTTGAAGGGAATGATTCTTATTGGGAAGCCGAAGAAGAGCTGGCCGTAAAGGATGTATCAGTGAGCATCCGCTTTGAAGAGGAAGGGGATGAAAAACTGGTTTATTTTGAAGGTATCATTCATGGTCCTGAAGAAGAATGGCCCCTTGCTGACGATGAGCTGTATTTTTATGTGCCGAGGATGTTCAGCGATATGAAAATTGCCGAAGGATGGTTTGAAGAAGATGGCACCGGCTTTATTGAGTTCCCGACGAATGTAATCGGAGATTCTCTTGGCAATGTCAAAGTTATGGCCCGTATTGAAGATCATTATGACTATGGATATGTTGAAGTGAGCGGCGAGATCAACTGGGCAATACCAAAAAAATTAATCCAGGCTGAAGGGCCCGCGAGAGAACTCTGGACTCCCATCGCCCCTTTATGGATGATCATTACCCTGATCATAATGCTTGCCGGGGTATGGGGGCATTATATTTATGCTGTGATCCAGCTCATAAAAATCAAAAGATCAAAAAACTGACAATTTGGGTATTGAATTACCGGAATCTAAAGCTTAATTCTTACATTTGTTTTTCTAAAAAAAAATTGATGACCAAAGATATACGTGACAAAAACAAAAAAACCAAGCTCTGGCAATTTCCCTGGGGTTTCGGTGAGAGTTTTCTGATCGCTTTTTTTCTGATGTTGACAGGCTTTCTTATGCAACTGCTTATGGGTAGTAGTGTGAGCATGCCGGCCTGGCCGATGAACATTGTGATCATCCTGATATTCATCGTGTATTTTATACTCATACACAATTTCATCAAGCATCCGATCTTAAGATGGCTTTCCAGTACCTATGCTGCCATTGCTTCAGTTACGGCCTTTACGATCATGGTTTTGCTGCTCGGCTTTATTCCTCAGGGTGTTGACATGAATAATCCAGGGATTATGGACAGGCTGGGTCTGACAAATGTAACAAGCAGCTGGGCATACCTGATGTGTGCGTTATACCTGCTGATTGTGCTGGGGTTTACCATCATGAGAAGGCTGCGCTCTTTCACAGTGAAAAATATAGCCTTCCTGCTTAATCATATAGGATTATGGATCGTTGTTGTGGCTGCCTCGCTGGGCTCTTCCGACATGTGGAAGCTGAGTATGCAGCTTGAAACCAAGCATCCCACCATGAAGGCTTATGACAGCCGTGGGTATGGGTACGACATGGGCTTTGGCATGATCCTTC
>JBDLIJ010000135.1:0-8993 GCA_039714935.1 Bacteroidota bacterium
CCCCTGTATTCGGCTCAACTGACAGTAGTCCTGCCCGCAGAATATGTTTATAATACCTGATCGAGTCCATAGGGCTCAGAACCGTATCAACTGCTCCACTCCACGAAAACACCCTCATCTCTTTAGGTGTATTAAAAACTATCTCTATGGAATCAGCCGATATTCCTCCACTCCGCATTTTCCTGTAGCGCTCGCTCCTCTTCATGGCCTGCTTCATGAGCTTTTCTATCTCTTCCTTAGCTACATCTTTGTTAAATACAAAAGGAGCATTTGTATATCCCTTCCAATGCCGATAAAAACTTGGCTGCAGGTCAAGGCCCAGGTGCTCATTTACTGCTGCTTCTGCATGCGCCTGCATGCGTGAGTCGATCGTGGTATAGATACGCAAGCCATCCTTATACAAATTGTAGGGTGTACCATCCGGCCTGTAATGATTTTTACACCAGTCTTTCATTTCAGCCCTGAGATATTCCCGAAAATACCTTGCCATGCCGGATGTATGGTCCTGCACATTAAATTTCGACATATCGATGGGCATTTTCGACAAAGAATCATAAATTGAATCGCTGATAAACTCATATTTCAACATCTGTGTCAATACCAGGTTTCTCCTGTTGAAGGCCCTTTCAGGGTTACGTACAGGGCTGTACCAGGTAGGAGCATTGACCACCCCGACAAGCAGTGCTGATTCTTCTATGCTCAATGAATCGACTGCTTTATTAAAAAATGTTCTTGCAGCAGATTTAACACCAAAGGCATGATGCCCGAAAGAAACAGTATTCAGGTACATGGCCATGATCTCTTCCTTGCTGTAGTTTCTTTCCAGCTTTGTTGCCGTAACCCATTCCTTAAGTTTTCTGACTACCAGTTGCCACTTGTTCAGGTTTCCCCTGGGAAAAAGATTTTTTGCCAGTTGCTGGGTCAGCGTGCTGCCTCCTCCTGAGTAGTTCCCGCTGACCAGGCCATAGGCAACCCTGCCAAGCGCTTTAGCATCGACGCCGGCGTGATCTCTGAAACGAATATCTTCGATAGCAAGCAGCGCTTCGACAAGGTGTGGGGGGAGATCACTAAAATGCACATCCGAGCGGTTTTCGATATAATATGTTCCCAGCAGGTAGCCGTCTTCAGAATACACTTCAGATGCCAGATTGCGCTCAGGATTTTCGAGTTCTTCAAAGGAGGGCATATCTCCAAACCAGCCCCTTGCAATGCCAAAGAATATGAGAAATAATATTATAAGGACAAGGGCATACAAGGCCCAGAAACGGACTATAAAATTTATTTTTATTCGCTTTACTTTTAACATTCCAAAGCTGCTTTTTTCGTTGATATTGTCAGCTAACCAATGTTAGTTGCTTTTCTCAACCCGTAACCCAATATCTTCAATGCCTACCAGGGGCGATTCTCTCATACCCTGCTCCAGGTAAAAATGGTACTTCCCATTTATCGGAAATCTCAGTGAATGTTGAAGCATGATGAGGTTATCTTTGATCCGTCCTGTTCCATCACCCAGCCATCTGCCACCTTTATCAGCCAGTATACATTCAATGGTATCCGTTGTGGCATGGCCATTCGGGAATTCTGTTGTCATAAAAATATAGATGTTACTATACGGATAATCGGTGTTGTTTCTTATGCCTATATAAAAGTTATGTAATTGCAGGCTATCTTCAATGGATACTTCATAATGAAACACCGTATCGCGATCCCATCCCTCTCCATCAATTGCATATGACTGATCGTATATACGGCCCGGATCACAGGCTGCCAGCGCCAGGGTGGCGATAAGCAAAAATAACCAAAGCGTTTTATACTTTTTCATGTAGCACAAAGCATTCAAATACATAAAGGGAAAATCCCCGAAATATTGTGCCCGGCCTAGTCAAACCTTTTCAGATCATCCTGGTCAGCGGCATTTTCGAAATCAACTTTTTTATCTTTTACGAATGCGAAATCCTCAAGCTTCTCAGGCAGGATGCCTTTTTCATTATCACGGATGATCTTTTTCACTTTATCAAGTGGTATGGCCATAATATCAGATCTTTCCTCTGCATAGGAATACCACATCAGCTTTTTGAAAACATCATTCTTATGATGCGTGGCATCACCCTTTTTCGTTTTCAGCACCACCTTACTATTTGGAAATTCATTCAGTGCGTCTTCATACATAGCACTTTCGAAGTTCAGACAGCATTTCAGCTTACCACATTGGCCGGCTAGTTTCTGTGGATTCAGAGACAGCTGTTGTTGTCTGGCGGAGCTGGTGCTGACAGATTTAAAGCGTGTCATCCATGTTGAGCAGCACAGCTCCCTGCCACAGGATCCCATGCCACCCAGGCGGCTGGCTTCCTGCCTTACACCAATCTGTCGCATTTCTATCCTGACCTTAAATTCATCCGCAAGCACTTTTATCAGCTCCCTGAAATCGACCCTTTCTTCTGCAGTATAATAAAAGGTAGCCTTTGTACTATCACCCTGATATTCAATATCATTAATCTTCATCTGAAGATCAAGCTTCCTGGCTTCCTCTCTGGTTTTAAATTTCGTGCTTTCCTCTTTTTCAACAGCCTTGATCCATTTTTCAATATCTGTAACTCTTGCTTTGCGATAGATCTTCTTCAGCTCTCCCTTAACATCTGCATTTTTCTTTTTCATCTGCAGCCGGGCTGCCTCCCCTGTCAGTGATACGATGCCTATGTCATGCCCCGGTGAACCTTCTACCGCCACTATATCTCCAATCTTCAGATCCTGTTCCTCGGTCATGTGGCAGAACTCCAGCCGGCTGTTTTTAAATCTCACTTCAACATTCGGGAAAGTCTTTGCCCCGTCGGCGGGAGGAATATCCGACAGAAAGTTATAGCTATCCAGCTTACAGCATCCATGCTTGTAAATATGATCGTTCTTATCATAAATACGAGGTGCAGCAGAACAGCCTCTGCTCAAAAAATTATTATTGAGTATATTTTCTTTTTTCTCGTCCATTATACCTTAAAGCTCAGCAAAAGTAAGAAATTACCTTTGATTTTCCGAAATTGCAGGATTCAATAACTTTCCTGCTCTCAAAGACACATCCATAAAGATTACCGCAGCATTTCCGTTTCTGTCGACATGAAGGATGGCTTCCTCAAAAAGTTCAGCATATGCCGGAACATTTTTCTCATTCAGGAATTTTGAGATCCTGACAACAAATTCAGCTTCCTCCTTATCAATGATTGATAGCATATCAGTCCTGCCATAAACAGAAAGCAGACAATTGCGTGAAAGGCTTAATCCATAAGCCAGGAGTTGCTTTTGCTTTGCCCTGGAAGTACGAGCCGTCCGGCTTACAAAATCATTAAGGGCCTTATGCTGGCCCTTAAAACACATCAGCATCCATTCCCTGAACTCAGCTGAAGAAAACTCTCCACTCATGCTTTCTTCCAGTGAGCTGATCGCCAGGTTCACGTTTCCATTCACTGAATTCAGGATATTCCTAATTCCATCATCCGGATATCCAAAGCGTGCAGATAAAATGGCCGCAAGGGAGGTATTGTCAAGCTGTGGGATCTTTACGACCTGTGTTCGCGACAGTATCGTACTGATAATCTGTTCCTGCTTCTCAGCAATTAGTATGAAAAGGGTTTTTTCGGGTGGTTCTTCCAGTATTTTTAAAATCTTAGGAGCAGCCGAATGATATAATCTCTCTGCCATCCAGATGATCATCACCTTATACTTTCCTTCATAGCTCTTATAGCTCAGGGTTCTGATAATCTCATTACATTCATCTGCTCCAATAACACCCTGCTTTTTCTCTGTTTCCATTTTTGCATACCATTCTGTCAGGTCGGCATAAAAATGTTTTTCCAGTGCGTATTCACGCCATTCTTTAATATAGTCTTTGCTCAGCGTCTTTTTCTTCTCTTTGCTGATAATAATTGGATAGGAAAAGTGTAGGTCAGGATGGGCCAGTTTTGCAAATTGCTGACAGGAAGGGCAAACACCACATGAGTCAGCATCAGAGCGATTGTTGCAGTTAATGTACTGGGCATAGGCAACTGCCAATGCAAGTTTGCCTGATCCTCCAGGGCCAAGAAACAGTTGAGCATGGCTCACCCTGTTTTCCAATACCGTTTGAATTAACTTACGCTTGACATCTTCCTGTCCTATGATCTCTGCGAATTGCATTATTTCATCTTCTCTGCCCCTACCTTGGCACCCAAAAAGTGCCTGTTCATCCTGGCAATATTCGTCACCTTGATCTCTTTCGGGCATTCCGCCTCGCAGGCGTAAGTGTTGGTACAGTTGCCAAAGCCCAGATCGTCCATTTTGGCAATCATCTTTTGCACCCTGCGTGATGCTTCCACCTTTCCTTGAGGCAGTAATCCCATCTGGGAAACTTTAGCAGAAACGAAGAGCATAGCGGAAGCATTTTTACATGCAGCAACACAGGCGCCGCAGCCAATACATGCAGCCGCATCCATGGCCAGGTCGGCATTTTCCTTCTTGATCGGGATGCTGTTGGCATCGGGGATGCCTCCGGTTCTGACGGAAACATAACCACCGGCCTGTATGATATCATCAAATGCGGAGCGGTCAACCATCAGGTCTTTGATCACCGGGAAAGGTTTGGCGCGCCAGGGCTCGATTACGATGGTAGAGCCGTCTTTGAAATTACGCATATGCATCTGGCAAACTGTGATCCCCTGATCAGGTCCGTGAGGACGCCCGTTGATATAGAGACTGCACATCCCACAGATGCCTTCGCGGCAATCATGGTCAAAAGCTATAGGAAGTTGAACCTGGTCAACGATACTTTCATTTAAAACATCAAGCATTTCCAGGAAAGAAGCATCTTCCGAAATCCCTGTCACCTTATAGGTTTCGAATTTTCCTTTGGCTGTTGCGTTTTCCTGTCTCCAGATCTTTAATGTTAAATCCATGGTGAATATTTTAAAGTATTATTTGCTATCGATTATTTATAATTCCGCTGTTTCACTTCAATGTTTTCATAATTAAGCGGTTCTTTGTGGAGCGTTGGTTCTTTATCACCCCCCTGGTATTCCCATGCTGACACGTAGGTATAATTCTCGTCATCACGCAGCGCTTCCCCTTCTCCGGTCTGGTATTCTTCCCTGAAGTGTCCGCCACACGATTCATTGCGATTCAGGGCATCCAGGGCCATCAGCTCACCTAATTCCAGGAAGTCGGCTACACGCATGGCCTTATCCAACTCTACATTAAGCTCATCTATTTTGCCGGGGATACGAACATCCTTCCAGAATTCAGCCCTGAGTTCACGGATCTCCCTGATCGCTTTTTCAAGGCCTTCCTTGTCACGGGCCATGCCAACATGATCCCACATGATCAACCCAAGTTTTTTATGAATACTGTCAACAGACTTGCTTCCCTTCACGGCCATCAGCTTTTCCTGGCGCTCTCTAACTTCCTTTTCTGTTTTTTCAAATTCTGGATGGTCAGTAGGTATTCTTGCTACCTGGATCTGGTCGGCAAGGTAATTCTGAAGTGTAAAAGGCAGGACGAAATAACCATCGCTCAGTCCCTGCATCAATGCAGAAGCACCAAGCCTGTTTGCGCCATGATCGGAGAAGTTGGCTTCACCGGCAGCGAAAAGGCCCGGAATGGTTGTTTGCAATTCATAGTCAACCCAGATGCCGCCCATGGTATAGTGTATGGCCGGATATATCATCATGGGTGTCTCATATGGGTTCTCATCCACGATCTTTTCATACATCTGGAAAAGGTTGCCATACCGTGCTTCGATCACATGCTTTCCCAGCCTGTTGATCGCGTCAGCAAAATCGAGATATACGGCCAGGCCTGTATTCCCAACACCAAAACCGGCATCGCAACGCTCTTTGGCAGCCCTTGAAGCTACATCCCGTGGCACGAGGTTTCCGAAAGCAGGATATCTTCTTTCCAAATAATAATCACGGTCTTCTTCCTTGATCTCGGTAGGCCTGAGTTGTCCCTTCTGGATCTTTTCGGCATCTTCCTTGCTCTTTGGCACCCAGATACGGCCATCATTACGAAGGCTCTCACTCATCAGGGTCAGCTTAGACTGATAATCACCATGAACAGGTATGCAGGTAGGATGTATCTGTGTGAAGTTTGGGTTGCCAAAGAAGGCACCTTTCTTATACACCTGCCATGCGGCACTCCCATTAGAGTTCATCGCATTGGTAGAAAGGAAGAAAACGTTACCATATCCACCCGTTGCGATAACTACTGCGTGGCCGAAGTGTTTTTCAAGACTTCCATCCACCAGGTTGCGGGTAATGATCCCCCGGGCTTTACCATCGATGACCACCAGGTCCATCATCTCTCTGCGGGTGAACATCTCAACAGAGCCCTTATGTATTTCTTTGCTGAGAGCACCATAGGCACCCAGCAGCAATTGCTGGCCTGTTTGCCCGCGGGCATAAAATGTACGTGATACCAGCGCACCACCAAAGGACCGGTTGTCGAGGAGTCCGCCATAGTCTCGGGCAAAAGGAACACCCTGTGCCACACACTGGTCAATGATGTTATTGCTCACCTCTGCCAGGCGATAAACATTGGCTTCGCGTGCACGATAATCACCACCTTTAACAGTATCATAGAACAAACGATAAATGCTGTCACCATCATTAGGATAGTTTTTAGCAGCATTGATACCACCCTGTGCAGCTATGCTATGTGCACGGCGCGGGCTATCCTGGATACAGAAGATCTTCACATTGAAGCCCAGCTCTCCAAGGCTGGCTGCTGCCGCTGCACCAGCCAGGCCGGTACCGACAACGATAATGTCGATTTTCCTCTTATTGGCAGGATTTACAAGGTCCTGCTTCGATTTATAATTAGTCCATTTTTCGGCAAGAGGCCCTTCTGGTATTTTGGAATCTAATTTCATATCTTATGTTGTTATACTTTGCGTTGATGAATTAATTGAACAGAAAATACAGTGGGATGATGAGAAAGCCCAGTGGAACGACGATGGAATAAATGGTTCCGGCAGCTTTGATAAAAGGAGTGTATTTACTGTGGTTCAGTCCCAGCGACTGGAAAGCAGATTGAAATGCATGGTTGAGGTGAAAACCTAATATGATGATCAGCACAACATATATCACTGAATACCAGGAACTGCTGAATAGGTTAATCGCCATATGATAAAAGTCATGATCATTGGCAACCGTCATTGGTCCTTCAGGGGCTTCTGTAAAACCAAGCTTCACAAAATAAAAGTTGATGAAGTGGATCACGAGGAAAATGAAAATGATGATACCGGTATGGATCATATATTTACTAAAGAAGGAAGTGTGCGAGAAGCCCTCCTTTTTATACCTGACTGGCCGGGCCATCCAGTTTTGGATCTGTAGTATCAGGCCATACAGGATATGGATGATAAATCCACCAAACAGAACAAGCTCAAACACCTTGATGATGGGGTTTGAAACCATGAAATGAACGGCAGTCTCAAAAATTTCAACATGATTATCTGTCAGCGGCAAAATAAAAAGGTTGATTCCAAGGTGAACTATCAGGAACACAGCCAGGAATAAACCCGCTATCGCCATAATAAATTTCTTCGTCAGTGAGGAGTACTGTAATAACTTGGCCATAATTGTTGTTTTTTCAAAAAGAACAGATGATGATTAAGTATTATACCAAATAAGTGTAATTTTATCGGCTAACAAAAATAAGATTTTTCGGTTTGATTTTTTATGATACCCTTAGGGCTTCTTAATTTTTATTGGATATAAATAGTGATTTATATATATGAGATATAACGCAATCAATACAGATTTTTTTGCAGAAAACAGAAAACGTTTTACAGAAAAAATGGCTGCCGGCAGCATTGCCGTATTTCATTCTAATGATGAGTTTCCACGCAATGGGGACCAGACTTTCCCTTTCAGGCAGCAGTCAGATCTGTTTTACCTGAGCGGGGCCGACCAGGAAGAAACTATATTATTGCTTGCCCCGGAGCATCCGAATATGGATTTCAGGGAAATGCTTTTTGTCAAAGAAACCAACGAACAGATCGCTATCTGGGAAGGGCAAAAGCTAACCAAAGAAGATGCCACCAGGGTTTCAGGGATCAAGTCGGTATATTGGGCCAATGAGTTTGAATTTCTATTGAAAGACCTGATGGTATGGGCCAAAAGGGTATATCTGAATTCGAACGAATATCCCAAGTACTTCAATCCTGTTCCTTATAAAGACCTGCGTTTTGCCAATGAGCTCAGTGAACAGTTCCCAACACATGTTTATGAGCGATCAGCCCCACTGATGACGGAACTGCGAAAGATCAAGTCTGACACTGAGATCAATCTGATCAAAAAAGCCGGTGAGATCACGGGGAAAGCCTTTCAAAGGGTGTTGAAAAAGGTAAATGCTGGAATACGAGAATACCAGGTACAGGGAGAGATTGAATATGTTTTCACGCAGAATGGTGCCAGCGGCAATGCCTACAGGCCTATTATTGCTTCCGGGGCCAATGCCTGTGTGCTTCATTATATCGACAATGATAATAGCTGTAATGAGGGCGATTTATTACTGATGGATTTTGGTGCAGAATATGCTAATTACGCAGCGGATATTACCCGAACTATTCCGGTAAACGGAAAGTTTACTGCAAGGCAGAAGGAATGTTATGAAGCGGTATTAAGGGTCCACGACAAAGCCATCCAGCTTCTTGTGCCCGGAACGTCAATCGATGCCTTTAATAAGGAAGTGAATAAAATGATGGAGGAAGAGATGATCGGGCTGGGCCTGTTCTCCAAAGCTGATGTTGAAAAGCAGGATCCGGCAAAACCCTTATACATGAAATATTTCATGCATGGCACTTCGCATCCTATTGGCCTGGATGTACATGATGTAGGATCTAAATACGATCCCATCGAAGCAGGCATGGTTCTCACATGCGAGCCGGGCCTGTATATTAGAGAAGAAAACTGCGGCATCAGGATAGAAGACAATATCCTGGTGACCAAAGATGGACCGGTAAACCTGAC
>JBDLIJ010000136.1:0-8898 GCA_039714935.1 Bacteroidota bacterium
AGCCTCAATGATGCTTTCGCCCAGCTTGGGCATTACGACCTGAAAATCAGCCATATTTTTTGTTATTAATAATTATAGATATCTACACCCTTCATCCCGTGCCCTGCCAATATAATACAAACAATCAGCCTTAATGTTCATCGAAGTGTAGAGGTTTGCTTAACAGTAATGAGCGCTTGTAAGAAAGTTTATTTTCTTCCTAACTCCCTGTATCCCCGAAAGATAATGTTGAGGTCGTTGGTGAAGTCATAATCCCTTGCATAGATCAGGTTCAGCTTGCCTGTGATCTCAGGGTTCATACGTTTTTTACGGAAAGCATCTTCGGGTGTGAGTATACCCCTTCTGATATGAGGAAGCTTTTCCGGTTCAAGTGTATTATTGGCATTATATCCTACCCACGACCGTCTGCCGAAAATAACACTGAAGATATTCCTGATCAGCCCGGGTGGATTTTTGATGAAAAATATGTTCAATGGGAGCAGGGCCAGTAAAAAAATGGCGGTGAGGATATCGAGAAACCTCTTGTTTCTCAGGTTGCGCGAAGTAGTGATGGAATTGATGTCAACGGTATACAGATCACCGGAGGTATTGATGGAGTTACTTCCTATGATCGACAGGCTGTCTTCAGGTGCTATCTTAAAATCGCAGCGCATATCCTGTAATTCCGACATCTTATCGATGATCACCTGGTGAGGAAGGTTTTTTGAGCAGAAGATCACTTCCGAGATCTTATAGATCGGGATGATCTCGTGTAGTTGATCGATGGTGCCAATAAACTGCTCTTTCCGTTCAGTATTATTTTTAATGCTCACCAATCCGACGAAAGCCGGCTTAAGCCAGGTTTTGTGAAGCAGTTCAGCTACGCGTTCTGCCTCATCTTTCTGGCCGGCAATGATGAAGCGTTTGTTCCTGGTTTCGCTTCCCATATGGAAGCCCTGTAATCCTATCACATTGAAGAGAAGCCTGATCCCTGACATCACGATTAAGCCCCAGACAGCTCCCAGGATGATGATGGCACGTGAAAAACGATAAGATTCGCTCAGCAGGGCGTACACCACCAGAATGAACACCGTTCCCAGTGCGATACCCTGAAAGATCTTGATGAGGCGGATGGGCTTGTCGTATCCTCCGCTGAAGTACACAGCAAAGAGCCATACAAATAAGTATAATGGTATCGTAACGGTAATGTACTCAAGTGGATAGCTTCCTCCCTCAGGGAAGATCACCTTGCTTTCCCAGTATTCTTTGATGAAAAAGATGCCGGCAAAAATGAAAACTATATCCAGCATGGGAAGAAATGCTTTTTTTACAAAACGGCTCATGACGGCCATTGAAGCACGCAGCCAGATAGCCATCTTGATGAGCAAAGAGAATAAGCGTGCATTTTTCTGAGAAAAATGCTTTCGCGCGAAGATGACCATGGCATTGTAAAAGACGAAAACATAGTTGATGCTGCTTTTCTTGGTGCTTTCACCTTTATAGTGGATGATCCTTGTTTCGGGGAAGTAGTAATTTTTATAGCCGGCCTTGATAATACGGTACGAAAGGTCTATATCTTCACCATACATAAAGAACTCCTCATCGAGCAGCCCGGTTTTCTCAAGGGCTTCTTTGCGCATGAACATAAAAGCGCCTGAAAGGATATCCACTTCATTGACCTCTTCCTTGTCTAAATACCCCAGATGATATTTGCCAAATGTCCTGGAGCGTGGAAAGAATTTTGATAATCCGAAGATCTTGTAGAAGGCTACATCCGGTGTTGGCAGGCCACGCTTGGATTCAGGCAGGAAATTACCTTTGCCGTCAATCATCTTTACACCAAGGCCACCGGCATCGGGATGGCTGTCCATAAAAGCTATGATCTTGGAAAATGTGTCGTCTTCCACCACCGTGTCAGGGTTTAGCAGAAGAACATATTCGCCCGCAGACTCATGGATAGCCTGATTGTTGGCCCGTGAAAATCCGACATTGTCTTTGTTGGCAATCAGTTTAACCTCAGGAAACTTTTCCTCCACCATGCGGACCGAGCCGTCAACAGAATTATTATCAACAACCCATACCTCAGCATCTATGTCTGAAATAGCACGACGGACTGAGGTCAGGCACTGGTCCAGAAAATGCTTTACATTATAGTTGACAATGACGATGGAAAGTTTCATAATCCCTCTTTGCCGGATAAGTCATCAAAGATAATATTTTTATAAAGTTTGTGATGAAGCATCGGCCTATCTTTTATCGGTTAAGCCAAATAAACGTAAATATTTAGACCTTACTGCTTATTTGTAATAAATAAAAATTAATTTTGATCTTCGATTTTTGGAACTAATCTCGCTTTTTCTGGAAAAATAAATATATATTTGGGTAATTAAATACTAAAAACGCTACAATGTCAAAGATACTTAATCTCAGTGAAGCTGCTTCTATTGCCGTCCACGGCATGATTCTGGTCGCCAGGTCAGATAAACTTGTAAATGTAAATTATATTGCTGAGGTTATGTCCAGTTCGAGACATCATGTGGCCAAGGTATTCCAGAGACTGGTAAAGGAAAATTTCGTTAACTCCAACCGTGGTCCCAGTGGGGGATTCTCCCTGAAAAAGCCTGCATCCGATATTTCTTTTCTTGATATCTATGAGGCGATTGAAGGGAAGATCGAAATAACAAAGTGCCCTCTTGATAAACCTATCTGCCCTTTCGAAAAGTGTATTTTTAAAAATGTGATCAATGACCTTACACTTGATTTTAGAAATTATATGGAAGAGCAAACCCTCGACAAGTATATCAACTATTAATTCCACAGATTTTTCTTTAAACATAGCTTCATTTGAATATTTAGATTTATATTTGCGCAATTAAATACCGAAATAGCTTAAATAAAGCGTGAAATTATCAAAATTGACGAAGAGAAGGCAAAGTATGAAGAAGCTGCATAAGTGGCCTTCACTGTTTATTGCAGTCTTTATACTCCTGTGGGCTGTTTCAGGGATCATCCTCAATCACCGGCATACATTTTCATCCTGTGATGTCAACAGGGAACTGCTTCCTGCAGAATATCATTATAAAAACTGGAATAATGCTGCCATCAGGGGGAGCGTGCCCATCGATAGCAGTAAGGTGTTATTTTATGGAAATGCAGGAGTATGGCAATTCAACAATAAGGATGAGCAATGGACAGACCTGCGAAAGGGGCTTCCCCCCGGAGCGGACCACCACAAAATAAATTGTCTGCTTCAGACAAAAAACAAACAGCTATTTGCCGGAACAAGATTTGGATTGTATTACTTCAATCAAACTGATTCTTCATGGCTTGCCAGGCATATACCTCATCATGATCAGCATGTTGTCGATCTGCTGGAAACAGATGATTCGCTGCTGGTAATGACCCGTTCACATCTATGGAAGATTTCTCTGGAGGAAGAAAGTGCATTTAATTATGTTAAAATACAGGCGCCAAAGGGATATGACAACAAGGTTGGGCTCTTTAAAACTTTATGGGTAATACACAGTGGTGAGATCTATGGACTTGCAGGTAAGCTACTGGTTGATGCTATAGCCGTTATATTTATCTTTCTTACCCTTACCGGTCTGATATATTTCTTCTTTCCACGTATCACCCGCAGGCGAAAAAAGAAAGGGAAGAAAGTAAGACGTCTGGTATCCTGGAGCCGATGGTCGTTCAAATGGCATCATAAGTTTGGTATCTGGGTGGCCATTATATTGATTGTCAGCCCCCTCACCGGGATATTTCTAAGACCACCCCTGCTCATAGCTATTGCTTCCGGCAGGGTGGAAAAGATTCCGTATTCCAGCCTCGATGACGGAAATCCATGGCACGACCAGCTAAGAAGGATCATCTATTACGAGGAGCATGGAAGCATCCTTCTGGCCACCTCTGAAGGAATCTTCGGTACCGACCCCGGATTTAAGGAAGCACCTGAATATATTACTCCTCAGCCTCCTGCTTCTGTGATGGGATACAATGTTTTTACGGAGCATGATAGTGGTGATATCCTCGTGGGTTCGTTTTCGGGTATTTATACCTGGAATTACAATGAAGGAAACATACGGGATTACCTCACGGGGCAAACGTATATTAAACCACAGGGAGCTGTGAATCCGATCAGCAAAAACCTGATCTCCGGATTTTATGTCGATGCTGATGGCCATGAGTATCTTTTCGATTATAATAGAGGAGCTATCAGTCACGATCACGCAGGAGCCTTTCCTGCTATGCCTGAAGAAATAAGTGAAGTGAGGATGCCCCTCTGGAATGTTGCTCAGGAAATGCATACAGCAAGGCTGTTTAAACCTTTCTTAGGCGACTTCTACATACTTTTTATCCCGCTTTTTGGATTGAGCGCACTGCTGATACTTATTTCCGGAGTCATATTGTGGATACGAAAATACAATCGAAGCCACTAATCCCCCCATCCCCCCATCCCCCCCTCTCCCCATCCCAGTATATTTACTATCTTGCTGCTTAAAACCGCCAAGAAATGAAAAGATTTACGACAATTATTTTTTTTCTGGCCCTGGGGATGGCATACATCATGGGGCAGGACCTGATCAGCATCGTGGGCAAAAGCCCGTATCCGGAAGGCACAAAAGTATTTTTTGAAGGATATGAGGGATTTCAGAAAGTTGATCTGGGTAGCATCAGGACTACAGCAAATGGCGATATCGATTATTTCGTTTCCTATCATGGCTATTGTCTTATGTCTGCTGAGAGCCTGCCTTCAATACCTCTCATACTTGAGTATGACCCAACATGCATTGAATGGGATAGCATACCATCCTTTCCCTGTGATCAGGAAAATGGCTTCTATTATAAGATCCTTCCGGCACTGGCATCCCTGGATACCGCCATCATCAGATTTCAGGCGAGTCAGGATTCCCTGGAAAAGGTCAGCCTGTGGAACAGCATGGGTAAAGCTGCAGAAGATATCAGGGGTGAACTAATGAGTGGAAATTCACAGTATGCCGGTGTGTTACTGGAGGCACAATTACTGGTGCTGGAAGCTGCTTTGCTTGAAACCACTGAAGACCTGGCCGGACATAAGGCGAAGATCACAACATTTGTTGAAACTAATTATGAGGTGCTCTATCATTCTGATGCCCTGATCGGCCTTGCCGTGGCATACACTGGCATGAATAAGAGATTTTTTCAGAACCCGGCAAGCATGCAGCAGGTACAGGTATATGATGTGGTAGAATGGCTTAAGTTGCTCGGATCAAAGATGGGTGACAGGGAGGTGATTGAATTCTTTCTGATCCATTTTGCAGGAGAAGGGGCGTCGGATATTGTTTTCTCCCTGTTGGAGAAATATACGGATGTTGTTATGTGCGAGCAATATGTGGGTGCAAATATACGTCCGCCACATATGCCATATACTTTCAATGTCTTTAGCGGCCCGGAACTGAAGAGGGTGTATCCCCTGGATCAATTTCATGGTATCTCCAAGATTCTGGCTATTTATTCTCCTCAGTGTCCTGCATCGCTTGCTGCCGTCACCGCATTGTTTGGGTTTATGTCTGAGAATCAGATACGCATGCCTGTGATCCTGGTGCCTGAGAGCGAAATGCAGGGTGAGCAGGCGGAACTGATAAAACGGCATGCCCCTTTCGGGATGCAGACAGGGATGAAAACCGGTGGCGGCCTCATCACAGGTGCCGGGGTGAAACAACTACCGGCCTTCATCATGCTGGATGAAAGAAATCTGTTGAAAGGCATATACTATGACATGAAGGAACTGCAATTGGAGCTGAAGGGAGAATAGCTTCGAATCGCATATCGAATATCGCATATCGAATATCGCATATCGAATATCGCATATCGCATATCGTGTATCCGGTATCCGGTAACCGGTAACCGGTAACCGGTAACCGGTATCAAACCACCCCACCCCCGGCACGGGTGGATTGTACCAGATGTGAAACCCCAATGGCAGCTCCTGCGTATAAAACTCCGGGACCAAGTACTTTAAGTAGTATGCGGATACCCAATTTGATTGTCAGATTAACGATTTACGATTTACAGATTTACGATTACAAAATAAACAGATTATTAATTAGAAAAAAAGTTTTAATGTAGCATACAAGAAAGATTAAACCCAATTTTATTCACACTTACGAACGATACGACATGAAACCAATTAAAATCTTTATGAGCATTGGTCTGTTCCTGATGGTTATATCAGGATATGCACAGGTGGCAATATCAGATAATGCCGCTGCAGACCCGGATCCTGCATCTGTGTTGGATCTGCAATCATCCTCGAAGGGATTTCTAACACCCAGGATGACAGAAGCACAGCGTAATGCTATACCAGCACCGCCCAAAGGCCTGATGATCTACCAAACCGATGAAACAGAGGGCTTTTACTATAATACCGGTACTGCTGCATCACCGCAGTGGAGTAAATTTACCGATAGTAATACCATTGCCGGGTATTGGACACAGGTTGGCAGCAATATCTATTATAATGGAGGGGATATTGGTATTGGCAATACCTCTCCCGGAACCTTACTGGATGTATCAGGCCCCGCATGGTTCCAGGATAGCATTTCGGTGGATGGCAGCCCGGGGATACTTAACCTCAATGCTGCTACCACTTACGAACCTTCCCTGCATCTGTCATACGAGGGTACCACAATATTTAAGCTCAGGTACCGCATCGGTTCCGTTCCACTGATGGATGATTATTTTATGCTTAACTCGGATGTGCACGACGACATCTGGGGTGTAACTTCATATGGCCGGGTACGACAGGATTACAAGGGCAGCTATCAGGCCAATCTGATCTATTCCTCGGCCGACCGTTCAGCACTGTTTATTGATAACGACAATGCACTCGATGATGCGAAGTGCATCAATGCTACCTTATCAAATACTTTAGCTTCGAGTGAGTCAATTAGTATTGCAGCCTATAATAATGGTGATGGCAGCGCATTATATGGGGCGAACAATAAGCATGTCAATTTTGGCTATATTGGTACTGAGCTCTATGGCGTTTATGGTGAAAATGCGAATGCTTACTGGGGAGCGATCGGTGCACCTACTGCTGCAGTTTATGGAAGAATGAGTGATGGTGTTGCGGCTCAAACCCTTACGGCAGGCGATTTTGCGGTTAAGGGTATTGGTGTCGAATCCGGCACTCAATTAGGTACAGCATATAGTTATAACTCAACGCTGGGTGGTGTCATGGGAAACAATCCTGTGGGTACTGCGTATTCTTTTGGCGTTGCAGGCTACACACAAACAGCAAATGAGAAACAAAGTGGTGCTGTATTTGGATCACTGGCAGATGCATCGATCTGGGGCTCGTTAGCTTATCGGGCTTCAAATGGCCCGGGAACACGATATGCGGGATATTTTACTTCGACAACCTTCGGAACAGGTACCGGAAAAGCCATGAATGGCATTAGTACGGACATTGGTATAGCTTCCTGGGGCGACCTCATAGGCGCAGAGATACATGGTAATGTTTATGGTCTTTATGCTGAAGGTGAAAATTATAGTATCTATGCCGAAGGAGATGTTTATCGTACAGGCGCCGATGTGCATGTGCAAAATAATGCAAATGGTGAAAATAGTGTAATGTATACCATGGTTTCCACCGACATGGTAGTGCAAACCTATGGTATCGGACAACTTCAAAAGGGGAAGTCAAATATTGCTTTCGACCAGGCATTTGCTGATGTGGTCTCTGCTGATGAACCTGTCATCGTGACGATAACTCCCATCGGAAAATCAAATGGTGTATACCTGGATGAAGTGGATGCCTCGGGCTTCACCGTAGGTGAAAATAACCACGGTAAAAGCAATGTGCAATTCTCCTGGATTGCCATAGGCAAAAGAAAAGGATATGAAAATAATCAACTTTCGCCAGACGTGATTGCACCCGATTATGCTGAAAAGATGCAACGTGGTCTGGCCAATGATAATAATCCTGAAACCTCCGGGGAGGGATTGTATTATCAGAATGGAAAACTTCATAACGGACACCCACAACAGCCTAAATCAAATGGGTCAAATACTATGATTGAACCAGCTCAGAAGATGCAAATGCATGAGCCGGAGCTTGCTGAAGAAATTGAAGATGATATCGGCAATATGTGATCGATATGATTCGTAATTGTGTGAGACTGCCCTTAAGCAATAGCTGCTTGGGGCAGTTTTTTTATTTTCCGGTCCAGATTTTCCATGCTTTTTCAGCCTGGGCCTGTAGCATGATCATGCCATTTTCAATCCTGGCTCGGTGCTGCCTGCCTTTTTGAAGAAAGGGAGTTTCTGCGGGATTATAGATAAGGTCGAAAAGAATATGACCGGATGTAAGCAGGTGGTAGGGTATCTCAGGGGATTCACCTGTATGATGCTTCATCCCAAGAGGTGTGGCATTGATGATCAGCTGATGTGATTTTATGTGGGATTCGTCCAGCTCAGCATACCCGATCTTTGACATGCCCGGGCTTCTGGAAACCACCATGAATTTTATGCCAAGCTTATTCAAAGCATGTGCCACTGCACGTGCTGCGCCTCCGCTGCCCAGTATCAGTGTGTCTGGTTTGTTGTTACCGATAAGCGGTATCAGGGCGGCAGCAAAGCCGTCAACATCGGTATTATAACCCTTTATGTTCACCTTACCACCTTCTCTGCTGATCTTTAGCGTGTTTACGGCTCTGATCTCTTTGGATGTTTCGCATAATTCATCGCAATAATCAATGACAGATTCCTTAAATGGGCTGGTGACACTCAAGCCCTTCAGCTCAGGATAAGCGCTGAGTATTTGCGGGAGGGAATGGATGTCTTTTAGCAGAAAGCGTTCATAGCGTGCTTCAATTCCTTCCAGTATGAACTTATCCGTAAAATATTTTTCGGATAGAGAATGTGATACCGGGT
>JBDLIJ010000137.1:0-8881 GCA_039714935.1 Bacteroidota bacterium
CGACCGTACCATATATAACATGGTGTATAAGGATGGGAAAAAAGGTAATTATATGGTAAAGCGATTCCCCGTGATGGGTATTACCCGTGATAAGGAGTATTCACTCACCAGGGGGAATGACGGGTCAAAAATCCATTACTTCAGTGCCAACCCCAATGGCGAAGCAGAGGTGGTAAAGGTAGTGCTGAGGCCTAACCCCAAACTGAAGATCACTTCCTTTGAATATGATTTTAGTGAGCTGGCAATAAAAGGACGAGGCTCATATGGCAATATTTTATCCAGAAAACCTGTTAAAAGCATCATCAAAAAAGAAGAAGGTGTCTCAACACTGGGTGCGAGGGAAATCTGGTTTGATGATACGGTAAAAAGGCTGAATGTGGCAGAACGCGGTACCTCCCTGGGAGCATTCCTTGGTGGAGATAAGATACTTACTATCTCGTCGTCAGGATATTTCAGGCATCATAATTTCGATCTTTCTACTCATTTTGATGAAGATATGATTCACATTGAAAAGAGTGATGACAATAAGGTGATGACAGCAGTATTCTATGATGGAGCACAGGAATATGTTTATATGAAGCGGTTCAGGCTTGAAGAAAGTGAAAAGAAAGTCAGCTTCATCGGAAGTCATCCTAATTCAAAGCTGCTTGCATACAGCCTGGATTATCTTCCCGTTATTCAAATTAAATTTGATTCCTCAGGCAATGCAAAAAAAGTTGATGACTTAACAATTGAATCCGCTGATTTCATTGCCGTGAAAGGCTATAAAGCAAGAGGT
Source organism: Bacteroidota bacterium (assembly GCA_039714935.1). Lineage (GTDB taxonomy): Bacteria > Bacteroidota > Bacteroidia > Bacteroidales > B18-G4 > B18-G4. The sequence goes on from JBDLIJ010000137.1 coordinate 779, forward strand.
AAGCGACTTTCTACACACAAAATAAAAACTGTCAAATTCCTGGCTCCTTTGCCTTATAGTCCTCCGGAAGAGGAGATTAAGGAAGATGCCGGCACTGAAAAATCAGCAGTTACGGCTAAAAAAAGCAAGGATTCCGGGAAAACACAGGATGAGGCTGCAGAGGATATACAGGACAAGCAGAAGGATGATGACTCTCAGACAAAACTTGATCTCTGATAATAATTTTAATAAGCAACATATACAGATGGAAGGAAAAACCGATCGACAGGTACTTGAAGTAACTCCTGATGTTCATTGGGTAGGGGTGCTCGACTACGATATCGTTACTTTTGATGTCGTGATGGAAACAAAGTACGGAACAACCTATAATTCCTACTTTATCAACGCGGAAAAAAAGGCATTGATAGAAACCAGCAAGGAGAAATTCTGGGATACATATATAGAAAAGATCAAAAGCCTGGTCGACCCGGCGGAAATTGAATATATCATCCTCGATCATACGGAACCCGATCACTCTGGTAATCTGATGAACCTCCTTAAGCTTGCTCCGAATGCGACGGTGGTGGGCAGCGGAAACGCGATACGCTACCTGGAAGACATCTTTGAACCCGGCTTTAAGCATATTAAAGTAAAGGATGGCGATAGCCTGAGCCTTGGAAATAAAACCCTGAAATTTATCGGCGCACCAAACCTGCACTGGCCTGATACAATATATACATATCTGGAAGAGGATAAGCTTCTTTTTAGTTGCGATTCGTTTGGTTCACACTATTGCCATGAGGCCATGTATGATGACTTGGTGGGGGATTTTAGTGATGCTTTTAAGTATTACTTCGATGTGATCATAAAACCTTTCAGTAAGTATATGCTTAAGGCTATTGACAAGATCCGTCCGCTCGACATCAAAGCCATCTGCACCGGCCATGGTCCCATTCTTCGGGATAATTGGAAGAAATGGGTTGACATAAGCGAGCAATACGCCCGGGAAGCTATTGAATACCCGGAAGATAACAGGGTGTTCATACCATATGTGTCTGCTTATCATAAAACCGGGGTGATAGCCGAAAGCATCGCCAAAGGAATTCAAAAAGTAGAAGGCATGATCGTTGAAACATGTGATATAGAAACCACGCCGCTTGGCGAACTGGATGCGATGATGGCTAAATGCAAGGCTGTTATTGTCGGAAGCCCAACGATAAATCAGAATATATTACTGCCTGTCTATAAGTTGTTTGCAGTGATCAACCCGATCAGAGACAGAAAAAAGCTTGCCGGTGGCTTTGGCTCTTATGGCTGGAGTGGGGAAGGAGAGAAGATTATCAGTACTAACCTTCAAAGTCTCAAGCTGCAGTATTTTCAGGATGGCGTTTTTGTGAAATTCTCACCGGGTAGCGATGATCTGAAAAAGGCTGAAGATTATGGTGAAGCCTTTGCGAAAACCCTGATACAAAATAATCTGTAATATGAGTAGTACACAAAGCAGATTGCTCCTTGCTGTGATCATTTTGATCCTGCTGCCTGCACTGTTTTCCTGTACGATTGAAAAGAAATTTGCCAGGGAATTTATTCGTAACGATACCACACGTACTGCCCTGGTAATACCTCCTGATTATTTGTATAAAACCTCACTGAAGGATTATGAAATTGAGAATGCAGATGAACTTGATGAGTGGGTGCTGGATTCTTTATTGTATGAAAAAAGTATATTCCTGAAATATATTGTTGATTCGCTGTTTCTGGCAAATTATTATCATAACTACTGCGAGGAGCTTGCTCAGCTTGGTTTTAGGGTTTATGATCAGGATTCAATGTTGACCTTCCTGTCGGGAAATTCGCATGCCTACATCTTTCACCTGGCTCAACTGGAACTCGAAGAGTATCTGATACCTGTTGTTGAAAAGGAGGAATTTGATGAATACCTCTATTACCAGCTCATTAATCTTAATGCCATGACTTTAAATTCCTGGCTTGAGATCAGCAGTATGAATGATGAGGAAAAGAAAAATTTCTTTTTCTCCAGCCTGTCACTGACGGATGAACTGGATGGCTATTTCCGGTATAATTATTTTAGCGGAGCTGTAAAATATGACTATAGTATCGACTCCCTGCTCCTTAATGAGGTGTATCAGCTTGGAGAGCTTGCTGCTTACCTTTATGCCGGATACACCTTTGATTTTCTGATGAACCTGTATGTTGACCAACGTATGTTGGAAGAGGATAAACGGCGATCGGGTAATTATTATCATTATAACAGACAGATGAACATGCTGGCCCCGGCCAGGGATGATGAACAGTTTATTCAGATGGAGGAAGAATGAGCACCTTTCCTCCCGACATATTACGAATATACTGCATCAGGGCCTGTTCGTACTCTGATAACTTATAACTGCCCTGGATCTTTGTTTTAAGTGTACCGTTTTTAAACAACTTCTGCAATTCGAGTGATATCTGTTCAAAGGCCTCGCTGTCAAGATCTTCTTTCCATTCGTTCATGTTAAATCCACGCACGACTTTATTATTAAAGATAACATCAGCGGCAGGGATTTCTGAAAGTGTTCGCGCAGCCAGCGCGCCATAAAGATATAATGTGCTTTTTTCCGGCATGGCACGCAGGATGTGTCCGCTCAGTTCACCTGCTGTTGCATCGAAAGCTATTTGTGCATGAAAACTGTGTGCGAGCTTGTTAAGGCTTGTATTGAATGATGGATCCAATTGCCAGAGCACATGCTTATAGCCATCATCTTTCAAAGCTTTGACCTGCTCTTCTTTCCTCACAATATTGATTACTTTCAGGCCGGCTCCCTCTGCCAGTGTGTTGATGAAGCTCGCCACCTGCCCACCAGCTGCATTTTGAATGATACCGCCTGTGTTTTTACCTTGAGCCAGCTCAACCATGGCGTAGGCCGTAAATGGATTAACAGAGAAGCAGGCTGCCATATCGGGGGGGAGTTCGTCCCCTACAACAATACAATCTGAGGCCTTAACCGGAATATGTGTAGCCCACGAGCCACCACGGTCCGATTGTGAAAAGAAACTTACCCTTTTCCCTTTTAACGCTTGTGCAGCCGGATCTTCTCCTGCATCCACTACAAGTCCTGCCCCCTCAAAACCAGGTATGGCGGGTAGTGCCTTCCTGATGTTATATCCTCCCTGGATAAAGGCAAGGTCGGAAGGATTACATGGGGCTGCACTGACCTGGATAATCACCTCATCGCTATGCGGTACAGCCAGGTCTGATTCCACAAGCTCAAGGCTTTTAAGGGCCCTGATAATATTACCCTGGTATGCAGGCAGGTTTATTGCTTTCATCCTTCGTGTCTTTGTTAAAAAATACTTCTGGCATAGGGTGCTATGTCCTGATCAGCAAAGTCTTTTTTCAGGTATTTATAATAACCGGCAATGGCGATCATGGCAGCATTATCGGTAGTGAACTCAAAATCAGGAATAAAAATATTCCAAGCCTCTTTAAGTCCGGATTCAGTGATAGCACTCCTGAGTCCACTGTTAGCAGACACCCCACCGGCAAGGGCAATATCTTTTATTCCGGTATTTTTTGCCGCCAGTGTTAATTTGTCCATTAATGTTTCAATGATAGTGCGTTGAATGGATGCGGCAAGGTTTGCTTTTTCCTTATCAATAAAATCGGGATCTTTTCTGAGTGCATCCCGTACCAGATATAAGAAGGAAGTCTTCAGGCCACTGAAGCTATAATTAAAATCTCCGATCCTGGGTTTTGGAAATCTGAAGGCATAGGGATCACCTTCCCTGGCCAGGCTGTCGATCACCGGACCTCCGGGATATGGCAGGCCAAGTATCTTTGCCGCTTTATCGAATGCTTCACCCGCAGCATCATCTATCGTCTGACCAAGAATAGTGAAAGAATAAGGGTCATCCACACGTACGATCTGGGTATGCCCGCCTGATACGGTCAGGCAGAGAAAGGGAAAGCCCGGTACAGCAATGCTTTCATCATCACGGATAAAGTGTGACAGTATATGAGCTTTGAGATGGTCCACCTCAATAATTGGAATATTCAGGGCCAGTGAAAATGCCTTCGCAAAGGAGGTGCCTACAAGCAGCGACCCCAGTAGTCCGGGGCCACGTGTAAATGCTACTGCATCAAGTTGATTTTTCTTTATCTTTGCTTTACTTAGGGCCTGATGAATTACTGGTACGATATTTTGCTGATGAGCCCTGGATGCAAGTTCAGGGACAACACCACCATAATTTCTGTGGACCTCCTGTCCGGCAATAATATTGGCAAGGATTTTGGTATCCTGGATAACAGCTGCCGATGTTTCATCACAGGAGGATTCTATACCTAATATCAGGGAGCTCATGGGCCTGTTTTAAAACCGCAAAGTTATCAAAAAAAGGATAATTAAAATATTGTTCTATAGCCTGCTGGTGATTGCCGTCATCCCTTTTTCCCTGTCGTGGATGACGTATAACCCATTTGTTCAGACTTTTCTTGCGCGTTTAACTGCATCCTACCTCTCGGAACGGATGAACACAGTTGTAAAGATCGATGGACTGTATATCACTCCCAGGCTTGACCTCGATATTTCAGGAGTGCTGGTTCTTGATCATAGAAACGATACGCTTTTTGATGCTGGTAATATCTTCATGGATATGAAAGGCTTCAGGCTTGGAAAGGAGCGTAAGTTTTTTTCAGTGAATGATATGAGTATTTCCGATGCGTCGTGCGCAATCATCAAAGGCCGCCATGATTCGGTTTTCTCTTATTCTTTTATCAGGGACCACTTTGAAAGTGAACATAAGGAAATAGCCACCGACACCATTCATGGTAAAACAGACTGGCGTGTTGCCCTTAGTGGGCTGGAGCTGGAAAATGTCCGCTTCAGGTATATCAATGAAAACAAAGAACGTAAGCCTGTGGGGATGGATTATAGTAACCTTGATATTTTTGTGCATTATCTCAACCTTGATGATCTCAGGATACATAATGATACTTTTAGTTTCTCAGTGGAAAAGCTTAAAGCATATGAGCGTTGTGGGTTGATTGTGGACAGCCTTCAGGGAGATTTCAGATTAAGCCCCCTCTTCCTGTATGTTGATAACCTCAGGGCAAGCACTCCCAACTCCAGCGTCAACCTCGACCTGTCATTTAAATATGATGGTTGGCCATCCTACCTGAAGTTTACTGAAGAGGTGGAAATGATATCCGATCTCCGGCCTTCAGAGATAAACATGAAAGATATAGGGTATTTTGCACCCAGCCTCCTTGTGATGAATAATAAACTAAGGATGGGAGGAAAAGTTAAAGGGAGGGTTAATAATCTTCGTGTGAAAGACTTGCGCTTTTCCTATGGCAGGGATACTCGCTTCCAGGGAGATGTCAGGTTTTATGGCCTGCCGAATGTTATCGAAACCTATATACATACCAATATCGACGAATTTGTTCTGACCTGGTCTGACATTAAGAGATTTGCCATCCCCGGTAAGCGCAGGTATATCCCGGTTCCGGAACAGCTGGAGGTCTTTGGCAGAATGAACATTGATGGCTCTTTTACCGGATTTTATAATGATTTTGTGTCCACCGCAGAATTTTCATCAGAGATCGGGACGATCACCACAGATGTGTCTTTACGGCAAAATGAAGACCATACTGATGTTGTGTACGATGGACAGGTATATGCCCGCCGTTTTGATATCGGCAAGTTTCTGAACCTTGAGGATTACATCGGAGAGATGGACCTCAATGCCATGCTACACGGTTCTGGCCTTGAGGGGAATACAGTTGAAATAAACATGACAGGGAATATAGATTCCCTGGAATTTATGGGCAATATCTTTAACCAGTTGGGCATACGGGGAGAAATTGCAGACAGGAAATTTAATGGCCACCTGAAGGTGCAGGATGAACTGATCGATATGGTTTTTAACGGTATTCTTGACTTTGAACAGCAAAAGCCTCTCTTTGATTTTACCGCTGACATTCAGAATGCTGATCTTTACAGGCTGAATATGCTTGACAGGGACTCCGTATCACAGCTGGCGGTTAAATTGAATTGTAACTTCGTGGGGCTTGAGCTGGACGACCTGGAAGGCCGGGTGATACTCGACAAGCTGGAATATCGTGAAGGCGGCAAAAAGTGGTTTATGGAGCACCTGGCCCTGATCAGCATTAAAGATACCGGAGATCATAATCATGTCATGCTTAGCTCTGACATCGTCGATGCCAGCGTCAATGGTGAATTTACATTCAGCGAACTACCATACGCTATTCATAATATGATCGAACAGGAATTTAAGCATTGGTCGTTTATGACTGCTGACAGACCTTTGACAAGAAGGCAATCACTTAGTTTCGACGTGCATGTTAAGGAAACCGCAGCACTGACAGATATATTTGTTCCTGAACTGATAGTGGAACCGAACAGCCTGATCAGTGGAAGCTTCGACTCTGAGACATGGATAACTGATGTTACGGCATCCATCCCGGGGATTAACTATGCCGGCATTCAATCTGACAGCGTTAAAGTGTCGTTGATCTCTGATAAGGGCGATATTGGCTTTGCAATAGAAACAGACCGCATTTTAATGAAAGAAAAGGATTATGAAGATACTTTGCAGCTCGGCTTTGAGAATTTTATTCTGGAATGTACCCTGGATGCTGATAGCCTGAAATTTGGCCTGGGATGGGATGACCAGGATCATGTTCGTCATAATAAGGCCGAGATTCAAGGGTATTACACCTACATTGACAGCTTGCAAAGCGAAATGCGGATAACCCGCTCAGATGTGATCATCAATGATTCACTGTGGACCATCTCCCGGGAGAACCAGGTGGTCTTTGCACCGGAATATTATAACTTTCACAAGCTCGACTTCATCGGTAATAAGCAACAGTTATCGGTGAACGGGACTATCTCTCGAAATCCGTATGATACACTCAGGATTGATTTTAATAATTGGAGTTTATCAAATTTCGATATCATTTTCAGAAACTATAACTTTGATCTTAATGGGGTTACTGACGGCTATTTTGGATTAAGCAACCTCTATTTTTCTCCCAACTTTTTCTCCGACCTGAATATTGAAATGCTGGAGATGAACAAGGTATTGATAGGCGATGCCCACATAAAGTCTGAATGGGATCAGGAAAATGAAGCGATTGATATCTTTTCAGAGATCATTTATCATGGAAATGTGAGTGATAGCAGAGTTCTCGCTCTAAATGGCTCTTATTTCCCGGATAGGACGGCGCACAACCTGGATTTTGACCTTGAAATTCAAAACTTCAGACTCGACGTGCTGGAGCCATTTGCTGACAGATATATTTCAGGCCTGAAAGGCGTGTCGAGTGGCAGGTTTAAAATTGCAGGCTCCAGAGAAAAGCCCACGCTTCAAGGGCAATTAAAACTAATGCGCTCAGAGTGCCGCATAATGTATCTGAATACAAGATATTCACTTGGTCATACAGTAGACTTTAAACCCGGAAAAATTAGTTTTAATGATCTGGTTGTTTATGATACTCTGGGTAATGAGGCTGTAGCAAATGGAATCATCACCCATAATAATCTGAGAGATTTTAATTTTGACATATCGGTTCAGGCAAACGATTTCATTTGTATGCAAACAAACAGGTATCAGAATGAGCTGTTCTATGGCACCGGTGTGGTAAGTGGTGAAGTGAAATTTTACGGACCTATTGATGATTTTCATATTGATGCTGATGTTGTGTCCTCAAAGGGTTCTGATATAACCCTTCCTTTGAATAACTCAATCATCACAACTGAAAATGACTTTGTCGTTTTCCTGACTGATGAGGAGCCTGAAGATGGAGAAATGCTGCCGGATTATTCGGTAGACCTGAAAGGACTGTCTCTGGATTTTAATGTTGAGATCACAAATACTGCCGAACTATTGATCTTTCTCCCGGCAAACATGGGGAATATAAATTCCAAGGGCTTTGGCAACATAAGGTTTACAGTTGATCCGCGTGGTGAATTTGAAATTTTTGGAGACTATAGCTTTCTGAGGGGGACCTTTTTCTTCACTCTCCAAAATCTGATAAACAGAAGGTTTGCTATTCTTCAGGGAGGGAAAATCAGTTTTGATGGCAACCCATACAATGCA
>JBDLIJ010000138.1:0-8775 GCA_039714935.1 Bacteroidota bacterium
CCAATTGCCACTCGTATATGGGACCTGCTGGAGGAGGCATTGTCGCTGGACGAATTATGTGGTCATCTCATAAATGAGTATGAGGTGGATGTTGAGCGCTGTAAAAAAGAAGTGGAAGACCACCTGCAAGAAATGAAAAAACTCAAATTAATCACAAGAATAGTTCAGTAGTAAGGCACTCTCAATGAAAAAAAACGTCAAGTTTGTTTTACAAAGCTCTCAGCTGTTACTGAAATACCAGCCCTGGAAACTTTTCTCCCTTTTCCTGCTTAGCTTATTTCTTGGACTGAACCAGGGATTTTCTATCGTCCTCCTGCTACCTTTTCTACAGTTACTTAATGTTAGCGATGCTGAAAGCTCCAATCATATAACTGATTTTTTTAACAGCTTCGTTGAACGCAGCGGCATAAGCCTAAGCCTGGAATTAATTCTTATAACTTATGTTATTGTGCTCAGCCTGACAGCCCTGATCTCATATTTTAACTCCATGCTTGTCGTAGGCTACCAGCAGGGATTTATCCACAAGCTGCGGAAAAGACTGTTTCGTAAGATCATTCTCAGCGACTGGCCATCTCTCAGTAATAAAAGCAAACACAACCACATACAGGTGCTGGCCGAAGAAGTTCCCAAGCTGGGCGACTACTATTATTTCTACCTTAAGGTGCTTACTACAATCATTATAGTAATAGCCCACCTTTTCTTTGCCTTCATGATGTCAGCGAAATTTTCACTCTTTGTGCTGCTAACAGGAGTAGTTTCATTCATGTTACTAAGGAGGTTCCTTAATAAATCGTACCGCTATGGCACCGATCATGTAAATTCATTCAACCGGCTGCTAAAATATATTGATGACTTCTGGCAGACGGTAAAAATATCCAAGGTACACAACACTGAAAAATTCTACTACAAGAAGTTTGAACAAGCGAACTCCTCAATACTCTCACTGGAAAATAAGATGCTGAGGAATCAGCTTCTTCCGCAGCTTCTTTCCAGGATTACAGGAATATTAATACTTGTTATTGTAATTTATGCCGAAAGCAAGATCTCACATGTACCCCTGGTTTCTTTCTTTATCCTGATCATTATCTTTGCTCGCATAATGCCACTCTTTATAGGTATCAACTCCTACCTCAGCAATATCGTATCTGATGTTGCCACAGTGAAGCTGGTGATGGATTTAGATGCAGAGTTTGAGGAAAGAAGCTTTAATGAAAAGAAGGCTGCTAAAATAGAAATGTTAAAAGAAGGGATCAGGATCGAGAGCCTGCATTTTGCTTATCCTGGCGGCGAAACACTATTCTCGGATTTTAATGCACATATCCCGGCTGGTAAACTTACCGGCATCATAGGTTCTTCAGGCCTGGGCAAAACCACCCTTATAGATATGATAGCAGGCTTACTCAAGCCTGATTCGGGTAAGATACTCATTGATGCAGTTCCACTTGATCAGGAATTTTCCACCAGATGGAAACAAAGCATAGGCTATCTGCCACAAGAAGCCTTTTTTATTGATGGCAGCATCCGTGAGAATCTGGTTTGGGACAGTGATAAAAATGTCTCGGATGAAAATATTTGGGCAGCACTAAAAAGTGTAAATGCCTGCGAGCTGGTTGAAAAAATGCCACTGCAGCTCGATACATTTATTGTTAACCATCAATACCGCCTGTCGGGAGGTGAACGCCAGCGCCTGGCCCTGGCACGTGTATTGCTCCGAGATCCCAGTATCCTCATCCTCGATGAAGCCACTTCGTCACTGGATACTGAAAATGAAAAGCTGATCATGGACGTGCTGGTGAAACTGAAAACAAAAGTTACCATCCTGTTAGTTACGCACCGTAGCTCTCTTCTCCCCTATTTTGATGAGCTTATTCAGATTTCCTGAAAAACAAATGAAACGGGATCACCTCTATAAACGCCATCACTTAAGCCATCAACAGATCGATGACTTACTTGATGACAGGGGAAGTGCTGACTTCCCTGAGCTTAAAGGACAGATGCTGGCCAAAGTGCACGACTTTATCTATGTATCCAACATCCTCTCCGAAGCAGGAATACAATTCATCCCCATTAAAGGTCCCATGCTGTCGTATCGTCTGTACAAGGACCCTAGTTATCGTTATTTCAGCGACCTCGACCTGCTTATGGAGGTACAAGCAGTGAAGAAATCAATCCAGCTTCTTCAAAATGAAGGATACGAATCCTCTTACAAATGGCCCACCGATAAAAAGCGTGAAGAGTTTCTGATTGACCGCGAAAACCAGGTATCCTTGCACAATCCCGATAAAAATATACGCATTGAACTACATTGGAAGCTTATTAAATATAATATCACCGGCAAGGATATCTTTAAAAATATCATAAGATCAAACCAGACGCAGATTTCCTATGCAGGGCAGAATTTTCAGATTCTCAACAATGAGTTCGAACTACTGTACCTGACCATACATGGAGGCCTGCATGCCTGGCAATGGCTAAAATGGCTGGTCGATGTTAAAGACTTTCTTCAAAATGTATCTCTGGACGAAGACAGGTTTATTCAACTTACAGAATCATTGCACGCAGGACGTGTAATAGCAGTATGCAATGCTTTGTTAGCTGAACATTTCCCCGGCACAAAACTATTTCCCCAGGCTGCCGGGCCCTCCCCATACTTATTGACATATTGCCGCAAAGCGATAAATGACAAATATGACCTTCCGCGAAAATCCATAATGAGGATTCTGGGTTTCACACGATACAGAATGAAATGCTTCCCCGGCATAAAGTATAAAGTCAGTGTTATGAAGCATCTGCTTTATTCTTCCGATCAATTGCAAAACGATCGTGTTCTGTCTAATCCCATAGTTAGTATTGCCACGAGAGTTGGAAAAATTCTATTGAAAAAGAAATAGCAAACACTTATTCCCAATGCTACGCCCGATTCAAACTTCACTTTGTTCGCTAAAATCGTATGTCATTGATTTAAGCAATTCAACTATCTTTGCCCACAAATGAAAACCATTATCAGCCTCCTTACCCGCTTTATCCCCAGAAGATACCTTCAGGTAGTAAGCCATTTTATCCTCCGGATGATATCCGTGTTTTACAGGGGAAAGGAGAAAGAATGCCCTGTTTGTGGCAGGACATTCAGGAAGTTTATGCCATATGGCAGGATCGTGAAACGTGAGAATGCACTTTGTCCTTCATGCCTGTCGCTGGAGCGGCACAGGCTGATGTGGTTATTTCTTAAGAAGAAAACAGATTTCTTTACGTCAGAGCTGAAAGTACTTCACGTAGCGCCTGAATATTGTTTTATCAAACGATTCAAAGCCCTGGAGAACCTGGAATACATCACAGGTGATATAGAGTCGCCCCTGGCAGATGTGAAGATGGATATCCGGGAGACCCCAATCGAGGATGACACCTTCAATGTTATCATCTATAACCATACACTAGAGCATGTGGTGGAAGACCATCAGGCTATGAAAGAATTTTACCGTGTGCTAAAGCCCGGTGGCTGGGGAATACTGAACGTTCCTATCAACGAAAAGAGAAAAGAAACATACGAAGACTTCTCCATCACCGACCCCAACGAACGCGAAAAACACTTCGGACAACGCGACCATGTGCGTGAATACGGCCTCGACTATACCGACAGGCTTAAAAATGCCGGATTCACCGTCAATGCGATTGACCTCATCACAGAAATTGGACCAGAACAGGCTGAGCGCTTTGCCCTTCTTCATTACAATATTAAAACAGCTGAAGACCAAATATTCCTTGTAAATAAAAAATAAGGATATTTAAGCTTAAACAGACCAGCTTTTAAGTCCACTGACCGTAAACTCATACGGATGTGCCACCCCCCCAAATTTTTTCAGAGCCTCAATAACCTTATGACGGGTATTGTTGGGGCAATAGAATAACAGGAATCCACCACCACCGGCACCGGAGATCTTTCCTCCTGAGGCACCGTTTCTCATTGCAGTCTCATAAAGCTCATCAATCATAGGATTTGTGATGCCGGGTGCCAGTCTCTTCTTATTTTGCCAGCCAAAATCAAGGATCTCGCCTATCTTGTCCAACTCCCCCATCAGGATCGCCTCCTTCATCATCATCGACTGAGTCTTGAGTTTATGCGTGGCTTCAAGGGATACTTGATCTTTGTCTTGTATGTTTTTTGACTGGCGGGCGATGATCTCTGACGAAAGCCTGCTCGTCTCAGTGTTAAAAAGCAACAGGTTATAAGCCAGTTCATCAAGATAATCGCTTCGCACGCGAAGAGGGTTTACCACCACCTTGTCGCCATTAAAGAACTCCATAAAGTTTACACCTCCGAAGGTAGCCGCATACTGGTCCTGCTTGCCTCCTGCCATCTGCAGGTCTATGCGTTCAATCTCATAAGCCAGGCGCGCCATGTCGTGTTCACCAAACGGCAGCTTCAACCACTCGGCAAAGGCCCCTAAAATGGCAACGACGAGTGTTGAAGAGGTGCCCAGTCCTGAGCCCGGAGGGGCGTCCACCACCGTGGAGAGTTCAAACGAGAGGGCCTTGTGTGAGAAATCTTTGACGATGCGATTGTAGATGCCTTTCAGCAGGTCCAGCTCACCATCGATCTCAAGCTCTTCTACAGCGTCGTAAACAAGATTCTTCCCATTATCCAATGACTTGAAGATGATCTTTCCATCGTCCCTGGGCACAATGGTAGCATAAGCATATTTGTTGATCGTGGCATTAAGCACTGCACCTCCATACAGGTCTGAGTACGGAGGAACATCGGTCCCGCCACCTGCCAGTCCCAGCCTCAAGGGCGCCTTGCTTCTGTATATTTTCCTCATCATGCAGTTCCCGTTTCCTCAGCGAGATCATCAATGGCCTTCAAAAAGATATCCCAGCTGTATTTTTTCTTTTCCGTTTTTACGTTCTCCGTGAATTCCTGTTCTTTATTTCCATCAAAATATTCACGGATCGCCTCAGCAATAGCTTCAGGCTCTGGTCTTACTACATAGCCCACCTTTCCATCAGGAACCATCTCAGGCAAAGCCCCTACATTGGACACTACCATGGGCTTATCAAAATGGTAGGCTACCTGTGTGACCCCGCTCTGTGTAGCATCCCTGTACGGCTGCACCACCAGGTCGCCGGCACAAAAATAGCGCTGTACTTCGGCATTTTGTATGAACTCATTGTTCATGATCACCTTATCATAGACTCCCAATTCCTCCACAAGTTTCCTGTAAGCCTCAAAATCATCATAAAACTCACCTGCCACAATAAGCTTCAGTGGGAGGTTTCTTAGTTTCTCACTCGCCAGCGCACGGATGAGTAGGTCAAGGCCTTTATATTTTCTCACCAGACCAAAAAACAGGAGATATTTATGTTCAGCAGGCAATCCAAGAAGGTCCAGGGCCTCTTTCCTGGAAATAGCAGCACCGTAGTTATCATACAGCGGGTGCAGACAAAGTGATTTCGGTTTCTTAGTATCAAAAAGATTGAGGTCGTCCATCACCGACTTCGACATTGTTATAAAGCCATGTATGGGCTTCAGGAAATAGCGCGTGAATGCTTTGTCGCCAGGTCTTTTTTCATGTGGGATCACATTGTCGGTGATGGCAATGATCCTGGTTTTCTTATTTTTTCTGATCTTCCTGGCTATACAACCCAGTGAGGGGCCCATGAAAGGAATCCAGTAGCGGATGATCACTAGCTCAGGGTTCAACTTCCGGATGCGCCTGCCCGTTTTTATCCAGCTGACAGGATTCACAGAATTGATGGTGCTGTTGATATGTATCCCTTCGGGAGCAGGCTCATCTGTAAACTGTGATTTTCCGGGAAAAAGGATGGAAGGATACTGCATGCTGAAGCTGAAGATCTCAACATCCTCACCTCTGTCTGAATATGCTTTGGCCAATCTTTCATTGAAAGTAGACATGCCACCACCCCTGAGCGGATGGGCAGGTCCAACAATGACTATTTTTCTCACTTCCGGCATGTATACTGGGGTTAATCCTGTGCCTGATGTCCGATCCGTTCTTTAATAATATATAGGTTTCTGTCGTGTGAATTACGGGAGATCATCTCCGCAAGGAATCCACTGAGGAACAGCTGTACACCCACGATCATGGCCAGCAGAGCCAGGTAGAAAAGCGGTTGGTCTACGACATCACGCTGTGCAATGCCAAATATTTTCTCAACGATGATCCAGACGGAAATAACCCCGCCACCTAAAAAGAATAAGGTCCCCAATAGCCCGAAGAAATGCATGGGCCTTTTTGCAAATCGGGTTACAAATGTTATCGACAGCAAATCCAGAAATCCATTAATGAAGCGCTCCAGCCCAAACTTGGTTTTTCCATATTTTCTTTCCTGATGCTGAACCACCTTTTCGCCAATGTTGGTAAAGCCTGCCCACTTTGCGATCACCGGGATATATCTGTGCATCTCACCATAGACCTCTATGCTCTTCACCAGATCATTTTTGTATGCTTTAAGCCCGCAATTAAAATCATGGAGCCTGATCCCCGACATCATCCTGGTAATACGATTGAAAAATTTTGAGGGGATGGTCTTCATGATTGGATCATACCTTTTCTTTTTCCAGCCTGAAACAAGGTCATAGCCATCTTCCATGATCATTTTGTGCAGATCAGGGATCTCATCCGGGCTGTCCTGAAGGTCAGCATCCATGGTGATCACCACATCACCGGCAGCCACTTCAAAACCTGAGTTGAGTGCAGCTGATTTGCCGTAATTACGTTTAAAGCGGATGGCTTTTACCTGCGGCATGCGCACACTCAGCCCGGTGATCACCTTCCAGGAATCATCCTTGCTTCCATCATCGACCAAAATGGCCTCCCACGACAAATTATTTTCTGTCATAACCTTCTCTATCCACGACAGGAGTTCAGGCAATGACTCTTCTTCATTCAATAAAGGAATGATAACTGATACATCCATAAGCAATATTATGACAGGCTGGTGGTTTCTTCTTTTTTAATAAAAATGGCAGTGATCAGGGCAATGATGAGCCCAATGATGGCATATCCGGGTATCGAAGCCAGACTATACACCAGTGGTGTGTGAATCATTTCCTGTAATTTAACTTGTTGGGCTTCTGCTTCAGGGCTCAAACCATAATTATATATCTGCTGCAGGGAATCAAGCTTTGTTTGCTGAATCTCTGCTGGGTTGATCTGGCTATGGTATAAATAAGTATATACAGCCACAATGAAGGATGCAAACAACATTGTCAGAAATCCAATTTTCACAGCCTTCCCGTAACTGATATACCCTCCCCATTTCTTATTGCGGTAATCGTATTGGAAGTATGCTACACCAATTATTAATACTACCAGCGAAAGGATCGTTCCTACTGTAGAGCTGCCAGCATCTGCAATGTACAGGATAAGATGCATAACGATCACTGCTACGGAAAGAAGCAATCCGTAATATAATGCTGATTGTCCGGCTGATGGGTTTCTTTCTTCCATGGTTATAATTTTGTTGGTTTTTGCAAATTTAGCAATTTTTCAATTGATACGGAAGCACTACTCGAATATCAAACTCCAAACTTTAAGTACTTTAAATACTTTAAATACTTTAAATACTCAAAGTACTCAAATTTGTCGTATCTTTGTGCCCGGGTAAGTCTTTCACGACCAGCTCCCGCTGAAATCCCCCAGGTCTGGAAGGAAGCAAGGGTAGGCGGTTGTAGCGGTGCGATGCAAGGTACTTACCCTTTTTTTATGGATTTTTTTTTACTGAATGATACTACGCATACATCCCGACAACCCTGCTGAGCGACAGATTAGAATGGTCACTGAATGCCTGAATGACGGGGGGGTGATCATCTTCCCCACGGACACTATCTATGCCATCGGATGTGATATTTACAAACCAAAAGCCATTGACCGCATTGCACAGATTAAAGGGGTGAAAAAGGAAAAAGCCAATTTCAGTTTCATCTGCCAGGACCTGAGCCATCTGTCATCATTTTCAAAGCCTATCGATAACGCTATATATAAAATGATGCGCCGGAATCTACCGGGAGCCTTCACTTTTATTCTTGGCGCCAATAATAAGGTACCTAAGATATTCCAGAGCAGAAAGAAAAGTATCGGTATCCGTGTTCCTGACAATAACATTGCCCGCGACATTGTAAGCCAGCTTGGCAACCCTATCATGTCTACCTCCGTCCATGATGATGATGACATCATTGAATACACAACGGATCCGGAACTTATTTATGAGCGTTACAGTAAAATGGTAGATATTGTAATCAATGGCGGACATGGCGACAATACACCTTCTACTATAATTGATTGCACTGGAGCAGAACCGGAAATCATCAGGGAAGGCAAGGGGAGATTGCAGTGATAGCAGTTGCCGGATGCCGGATGCCGGATGCCAGATATCCGAATTACGAAATTCGATGCAAAAAAAATTTACCTGAAAATAATTTTGTCACATTAAAAAATTTTGTAATTTTGCACCCGCAAAACGATTCGCTAGCTCAGTTGGTAGAGCAACGGCCTTTTAAGCCGTGGGTCCCGAGTTCGAGCCTCGGGCGGATCACAAAAAGCCTCTGAAATATTCAGGGGCTTTTTTTAGTATATAATTGTCGTTTGTCAATGATCAATGGTCAATGTCCGACATTTTTAGTTTATGGTTTGATTGTTAGGAAGTAGCATGCTTTACATTAAGCAGAATTCATTACATTTGTACTAACTCAAAACTCAAAACTCAAAACTCAAAACTCAAAACTTAAAACTAAAACTCAACCCTCCCCCTCCATGA
>JBDLIJ010000139.1:0-8768 GCA_039714935.1 Bacteroidota bacterium
CGCTGATACTATTATTTTTCAAAATACGCCCAACACCTACAGCCTACAGCCTATTGCCTACTGCCTACCGCCTCCGATCCCCTTTACCCCTTCTCATACCTCACCCCATGCTGATCAAGTAAGGTCAGGATGCTTTCCACGTGTGCCCCGATGCCAATATTGATAAACTGGTTTTCTTCAACCTCTTTGCCTCCCTTTTTTATTTTAGGTGAAAAGCCCAGGGGCAGATGCCTGGTGTGTGACTGCACGCCCAGCACCCTTCCTTCCACATCAAATATTGGCCCCCCGCTTTGACCCCGCAGACCAGGCGTGGAGGTTTCAATAAACTTTACATTTAGATTTTGATTTTGTTCCTTCGTCTTAGCAGGCACCACCATCCTGGTGACAATACCATCAATAGGGAAACGTGGAATGGGAAAGATGGAGCGGTCGAATTGAAAAGCATGCTTCTGCTCATCAAAGGTAGCCTTGACATTGAAAAACGGGAACCCAAGCTTACATACGCTGGTTCCAACTTTTAATTTTAACGGGTCCCTGAAAACGGGGTAGCTTTTACAAAACCCCGGATCGTAATTCTCGATCTTGCCGATGGCGATATCATTTTCTTTAAAGACCTTAAACTGCATGATCCTGTGGCTGTCCTTTCCCCACCAGTGAGAGAAGGCTGTCAGCCACTTTTGGTTCACCTGTAAACGCTTTTTCTTTTTAAATTTTGCCGTTTGGTTCAATGTCGGGTCCTGGTCGATCGCTGATATCTGCTGCTTGTATTCGTGCATTTCTTTTGAATGCTGCTGAAAGGTGTTCATGGGTTCAATGATGTGGGCAGCCGTGATGATCCAGCCTTCATCATTAATAATGATAAAGCTGCCCAGGCCACTTTCTATTTCACCATTGAAAAAACGGTGAGAGACCAGCACCGGCTGTGTGTAGGCGCTTGCAATTTCATATGCTGTTGAGAACATGCGTGTTATGTTTTAAAGACTGATTTTTTTAATAGCAGTCCTTAAATGTAAGGAAATATCCTGAGAAGTTAGAAGTCAGCATTGGTAGTATCCGTAAAAACCCATCCTGTTCTTAGAGTTTTTATTGACCATCATATTTTAAATCCCACATACAGAATACAGAATTGACAATTAATTTAATCCCCACTGGTCATCATCAAGGTCGACGACACGGGTTCTGTCCTTCTTCTTTCTTGCATCCCAATCCGGCTTTGCCAGCAGGTATGCAAAGCAGGTACCCTGAGATAATGTGATCCTGGAGGATCCGCTTGCTGCAAAACATCCACCTACCTCGGCTTCTAATCCCTTGATGCCTGCCGATATCCCTATGCCCATATCCCGGGTGAATTCATCAGCTAATTTGGCCTCAATCACCACAAATACCTGTAGGACAACCCTTGCATTATTGCCCCATGCAATTAAGTCCTGCAGCTTCTGCGGGGAATTATTCATGGCCCTCTTCATATCATTATTTGAGATGCTGAACTTGACCAGCTTGAGCTCTCCTGCCTTTAGCTTTCTGAAAACCGCATCGCTGTCTAACTTAACGGGCACGCCCTTGATAATGGCAGAGGCATTCAGATTAAATGCCGACTTTGAGGTTTTGTTGAAATCAATTTCTGTAACAGTCGCCTGTATGATTTCTTTTTCGGGAACCTGTACACGGTCTTTCACTTCAAGGTAATTCTGTTTGGTAAGCGGTTTCCGCTTTTCGCCAATGCTACCGATCTCAACTTCTTCAGCATGCGCCCTGAAGTATGCTACCCCACCAAAGGTAAGGTGGGCTTCTTTCACAACTACATTACTCATAATAACACTATTTTATAATAATAATGTGAATATACAAAAATACTTACTGATTGTCAAGAGATTATGGATTAGAGGATGCCCGGATGGTACTTTTGCTTTTGCTTTCGTACATTTTTTATACATTTATCGTGTGTTAGCCTGAATGATAGGCTTTCTTATAAAAAGTTCAATCCTTAAATCTTTGAACCATGCTTTCATACCTGTCGAAAATAAAAATTACCAGGTGGACATTCCTGATCATCGTATCCCTTATTCTGATCGTATTATATCTTCATCAATATTATGTGGAAGATTTTATCGAAATCGTTAAGCTTCTCATTTCAGGCCTTCCGGGATTAATATTGCTCATTGTGCTGTCGCTGGCAAATAGATTTGTTGACGCAAACAGAACCACTAAATGGATAGTGGGGATTGCTTCTGTTGCCATTCCAACGCTGGTAACCTATTATTTTTGGGGGGAAAATATCAGTTCCTGGATAGATCGTATGGAGGCACTGGTTTATAATGTGCTATTGATTGTCATCTTTCTCTCCACCCTATGGCTTGCCATCAAAGCGAAAAAGTAGCAATGTTTCATCGATTAATATACCTGTCAATGGTCGCCTTCCTCCTTATGTTTGGAGCAGGGCAGACCCACGCCCAGAAAACAGCAAAGGTAAAGCTCATCCGCTCCGATGAGCTGCTGATGGACGATCATTTTAACAAAGACATTCAGCGCTTGATCGGCAATGTGGTGATGAAGCACGACAGCACATATTTTTATTGCGATAGTGCCTGGCTCAACCGTAAAGCGAATAACTTCAGGGCATTCAGTAAGGTGCATATCGTTCCCAGCGACACCCTGGAGATATTCAGCGACTCGCTCAATTACGATGGCGCCACACGCATAGCCGACCTGTATGGAAATGTGAAGTTGATAGAGAACCGCGCGACACTGACCACCAGCCACCTCACTTACGACCGCAATACACGTATTGCCTATTATTATTCGGGGGCCGTGATCGTAAGCGATACCAATGTGCTTACCAGCCGCATAGGCCATTATTATACCGAAAGCAAAGAAGTCTATTTCAGGGATAAGGTGGTACTCACCAATCCTGATTATATTATGAACTCCGACACGCTCAAATATAATACGGTGTCGAAGATAGCCTGGTTCTTCGGTCCTACCAACATAATAGGCGAGGAAGACAGTATTTATTGTGAAGATGGATGGTATGATACCGAATATGATATATCGCGCATGAAGCGTAATGTGTTTGTGCAAAACAACGAACAGATGATCTGGGCTGATACGATCTTTTACCGACGCTTTCCCCGCTATGGTTTAGCCGAAACAAATGTGACCCTCTATGATACGGAACAGGATATTTATGTGAAAGGGAATTTCGCCGAATACGACGACGAACTGCACTATGCCTATGTCACAGATAGCGCCCTGGCCATTATGCCGGAAGAAAATGACACCCTGTATGTGCATGCCGACACCATGTGGATGCTCTCGGATGATGAGGGGAAAGCTGAACTGATGAAAGCATATTTCAAGGTGAAGTATTTTCGTAATAACCTACAGGGTATGTGCGACAGCCTGGTATATCACTTCCCCGATTCAAGCATCCTGATGTATAATGGACCGGTTTTATGGTCGCAGGAAAACCAGCTTACATCCGACTCGGTGCGGATCGTGATCGCAAATAATGAGGTTGATACCATGGTATTGTATGGCTCGTGTTTTATCATTTCGGAGGATGACAGCATAAGGGCAAACTACAACCAGGTTAAAGGACTGACCATGATCGGATATTTTAAAGATAACGACCTGGTAAAGATCCGCGTGACAGGAAATTCAGAAACACTGTACTTCCTGCGCGAAGAAGACAAATCACTGATAGGAATCCAGAAAGCCGTTTCAAACCGTATGATGATCTACCTCGACAGCAACCAGATCCGTGGACTTACCTACATCGACAAACCCGACGGCGCCATCCATACCATTGGCGAACTATCAGGAGAAGATCTCATCCTCAGGGATTTTAAGTGGATCGATGATCGCAGACCAATGAAGAAAGAGGATATCTTTGTGTGGTAAACCATATGAAGGGTTTAATTTTTAATGTTTAATTAGGTTGTAATATTATTCTATTTTGATTTAATCAAATTATTCCTCGTGGCTTGCCGCGAGGTTTCCTAATAATCTCTCCTGATTATCAGGGGAGATGTCCCGCTTTGGTGGGACAGAGGGGTATTAAAAAAGCCCGCAATGCAGGCTTTTTAAAACTGTGATTTTGAAAACTACACCATGATGGTGTTTGATTACGAGATCTTGATCTCTTTACCCTTGATCTTTGCTTCCTCGCTCTTTGGCAAGGTCACACTAAGTACACCATTTTTATAATCTGCTTTGATCTTTTCCTGGTTTACTACTTCTGGCAGGCTGAATGAACGGCTGAAACTATCGTACCTGAACTCGCGCCTGGTATAGTTCTTTTCTTTACCTTCGGTCATCTCCTTTTGCTCTACAGAGATCGTCAGGACATCGTCCTCCAGCTTGATGCTGAAATCTTCTTTGTTCATGCCCGGTACAGCAAGCTCTATGCTGAAGTCTTTTTCATTTTCAATAATGTTGGCTGAAGGCCTGTTATAATTGCATGAAGTATGATTGTATTGCGGCCTTCTGTACATTCCGTTCATCATTTCATTCATAAGTGGGTTGTTTGTCCATTTTACTAAAGTCATTGTATGTTCCTCCTATAATTAATGTTGTTAAATTTCAATTTCACTTTCTTACATCCTGTCAACTTCTGTACCAGAGCAGAAAAACACATAATAAGCTGACAAAGTGACAGGTAAGAGTAAATCAATATGCCAAAGTGGCATAAGTCAATAATGAAAATAACCACATAGGAGCCCAAAGTGCTTCACAAAGCATCACAAAGGATTTTCTTCGGGTACCTTGGTGATATCCTTTGTATCTTTCGTGGTAAAAACTAACTAATCACTTAACACTAACTCAATTTTTAATCCTAAATTCATCATTAACAAAAAAATGCTGATTTTTGTAAGTTCAATACATTAGGATGGATACCGAACTACAAAAAGTCCTGCGGTTTTTTCAGTTGAAACGCATTCTCATTCCCCTGATCCTGGGTTTGGGAGTAGCGACAGTTCTGCTCATCAAAGATTTTAATAAAGATGCTTTTCTTGATATCCACTGGTCGGTATATACTTTCTTATGGCTGCTGGTTGCACTTTGCCTGCAGGCCATACGCGACATTGCCTATATGTATCGTTTGCGGGTGCTCACCGATAAGCGGATCAGCTGGCGGCATAGCTTTGATGTGATCATGCTCTGGGAATTTGCTTCCTCCATTACTCCTTCCATCGTCGGAGGATCGGCCATTGCCCTCTTCATTGTAAACCGTGAGGGTATTAGCATGGGCCGGACCACTGCCATCGTGATGATCACAGCCATGCTGGATGAGCTCTTCTACATCACTATGGTGCCGGTGGTGATCCTGGTTATCGGCATCGACAAGCTTTTCATTGGCGATGCTGGATTTCTGATGAACCTGGGAGGAAAGCAGGCATTCCTTTTCGGATATGCCTTTATCCTTATCCTCACTACCATCATCACTTCTGCTATCTTCTTCACCCCCAAAACCTTTAAAAGCATCATTGTGAACATTACAAGCCTTCCTATCCTGCGTAATTGGAGACGAAAGGCCATTCAAACCGGCAACGACATCATCGTCACCTCAAAAGAGATGAAAGGAAAGCCGGCGATGTTCTGGGTAAAGGCATTCGGCGCCACCTTATTTTCCTGGTCGGCACGCTTCTGGGTTGTCAACGCCCTGATCATGGCGTTCCGTACCAGCAGCGATCAGTTTACGCATATCGGCGACCAGTTTCTTATCTATGGCAGGCAGCTTGTGATGTGGGTTATTTTGCTGGTTAGCCCGACACCTGGCGGGAGCGGTGTAGCAGAATATGCCTTCCCGATCTTCCTGGGCGAGTTCACCCCCCCGGGCCTCGGGATGGCTCTTGGACTCCTGTGGCGTCTATTCAGCTACTATCCTTACCTCTTTATCGGCTTCATTATACTGCCTTTTTGGATACGAAGGACTTACATTAAGAAGAAATTTTAAATTAATTAAAAATTAACCATTCAAAATTTAAAATTTCACATAGTGACCTAGCCACAGTGAAAGAACCTGTTAACCAGTTTCATGATCTCTGCTTCATCCTGGCCTATATCCTGGCGTAGGGTTTTATCATCAAAGCTTTTCAGGTATGAGACGATCCAGTCGAGCATGCCTTCAGAGAAAACGCCGTGCCTGGTGTACACCTCTTTTTGTTTCAGCAGGGCTTCGGCTGATTCCCAGCAAGAGCCTGGAAGGACAGACAGTGAATTGAGTTTTTCTTTATGTTCAGCCATAAAGATATTCACATCAACATAGGTTTCTTTGGCAAATTTCAGGGCATTGTCCATCTCAAAGCCATGGCGTGCGGCCACGGTGAGCCCGGCAAGTAGCAGGTAGATGTCGGCTGAGCCATCCGGACAGCGGAATTCTACTGTTTGCTTACTGGCCATATTACCATCATAAGGTATTTCAAGGGGATTGGCCTGGCGTATCATGTCGTTTTTTTGCGACCAGCCCAGGGGCACCCTTACCAGCACTGAACGGTTGCGGTCGCCCCAGCATATATTTGTCGGTGCCTCCTGATGTGGAACCAGCCTGAAATATGAAGTTGGATTGATATTCCCGAATGAGGTCAGGGAAGGAGCCAGGTCGAGGTAGCCGGCGATGGCTTTTTTAGCGATATCGCTGAGGCCGTTTTTATCCACCATCATATTCTCTCCGTCCTTCATCAGGCGTGTATGCACATGCAGACCGCTACCCGCTTTTCCCACGGTGATCTTGGGTGCAAATGTCACCGTAACCCCATACTTTTGTGCCAGTGTACGTAAGATCCACTTGGCCACCATAAGTTGATCGGCAGCATCTTCCACATTCACGGGAAGAAATTCAATCTCGTTCTGTTCATAGTCTGTGTCGCCAACGCTAAAATTACCTACTTCAGTATGGCCGTATTTGATCTGCCCTCCGGATTGTGCAATGGCCATCATAGCTTCGGTACGTAGCTCTTCCCACTTGGTGAAAGGGGCTGATTCGTGATAGCCTTTCTGATCGTCGGCAGTGAACAATGGCTCATGTTCAAAAATCACATAATATTCCAACTCTCCCATCGCTTCAAAGGTCATTCCGGTCACCTCTTTGAAAGACTGATGTGCCTTTTTCAGAATATATTCCGGTGCGCTTTCCAGGGGGTTCCCGTCTTTATCGAAATATGAGCACAGAATGTCCAGCGTGGGAATCTCTGTAAATGGATTTACGAATGCAGTTTTATAGCGGGGAACCACATAAAGGTCGCTGGAGCCTGCTTCAATGAATGAGAAGAGGCTGGAGCCATCCACTCGTTCGCCACATGTCAGGATGTGGTCGAGATGTTCCTTGCTGTTGATAATGAAGTTAAGGGTCTTAAGCCTGCCATCCCAGCCGGTATACCTGAAATTGACCATGCCGATATTATAGTCTTCACAATAACGGATCAGGTCTTCTTTGGTAAACTCGTCAGCAGGTTTATTAAGGTACTGTACTAGTGGATTCGGATTCATTGTATCTTTTGGTTTATCAGCATTTTGAAAAAGGATGTCAAACTTATGAAAAAACTTTAGTTCTTGTACGTAAAAACCAAATAATTGTTATGGGCGTTCGCCTGGCGTTTTAAGACTGAGGCCCAGCCCACAGCCTACTGCCTACTGCTTATTGCCTACTGCCTATTGCCCCCTAATAAGCTCCGCCGCTGCCTGGTATGCACTCAATTTTCCTGAAAGGACATCTTTCTCAATCGCTGCTATCCGCTCTTTAATGGTATTATCTCCATAAAAGCGATCTTTTAATTGCTGATTGATACTGTCGTACATGGTCTGAACGGTTTGTTCCCTGCGTTTATGAGAGAAATAATCACTTTCCTCAGTCATCATTTTTTGATATCGTTTGATGATCTTCCAAACATGGACTATTCCTTTATTCTCAATTGCTGAACAAGTTTCCACCGGCACTTCCCATCCCGAGGCTGTCGCCGGAAAGAGGTGAAGGGCATTTTTATATTCCTGTTTGGCCAGTTCTGCTTTTTCCTTATTGCTGCCATCAGCTTTATTAATGATGATGGCATCGGCCATCTCCATGATGCCTCTTTTAATACCCTGTAGTTCATCCCCGGCTCCGGCCAGCATAAGCAGCAGGAAGAAATCTACCATGGAATGTACGGCCGTCTCTGACTGGCCGACACCCACCGT
Source organism: Bacteroidota bacterium (assembly GCA_039714935.1). Classification (GTDB taxonomy): domain Bacteria; phylum Bacteroidota; class Bacteroidia; order Bacteroidales; family B18-G4; genus B18-G4. The sequence continues at coordinate 8,173 of JBDLIJ010000139.1, forward strand.
TTCGATAAATATGCAGTCGAATCCTGCCGCTTCGCAGAGGATGATGGCTTCACGGGTTTTTCGTGCCACGCCACCAAGAGACCCTGCTGATGCTGAAGGTCGGATAAAGGCATTTGGGTCATTGGCCAGGTCTTCCATGCGTGTCTTGTCACCGAGGATACTTCCTTTGCCTCGTGTGCTGCTGGGATCGATGGCCAGTACCGCTACCTTATGCCCACTGGAGGTAAGGTGCTTTCCCAGGGCTTCAACAAAGGTGCTTTTGCCTACACCCGGCACACCGGTGATGCCCACCCTGATAGAATCTTCGGCATGGGGCAGGCAAGCGGCAATTATTTCCTGGGCCAGGGAATGGTGTTTAGGCAGTGAGCTCTCGATAAGGGTAATGGCTCTGCCTAATAAGGAACGATTCCCTCCAATGATACCACGTACATAATCCTCTGTCCCGATTTCATCAGGACGCAGGCTGCTAAATCGCTCCGCAGCATCTTTATTCACCTGCTCCGGAGGCTCAATGCCTTTTTGAACCTTCAAAGCAGAATCCTTATGTTTCTTTTTACTCATGCTAAAATTTAACCAATCAACCAATTCAACCAATT
>JBDLIJ010000140.1:0-8757 GCA_039714935.1 Bacteroidota bacterium
TCCACTCACCGCCGCTGCAGTGCCCCACTGCCTGCCTTCCCACCTCAGTGGTGACTTGAGAATTTCCCAGGTATCGGAAAAATATGATTTTACATAGGCCTTATCCAGTCTTACATCACAAGTGTCAGCAGATGTTTTGTCCTGTGCCGGCAGGTAAATGGCCTGAAAAGCCAGCAGAACCACAAGGATATTTCTCAGTACAATCAATCTTTAGGTGCTTTTCTTTCCAATGCCTTAGCCTCCTCCCAGTACACATCCATCTCAGCCAGGCTCATATCATACAATGCCTTACCATCAGTGCGGGCCTGCTCCTCAAGATACTGGAACCTCCGCTTGAATTTCATATTGGTTTTCTCCAGGGCATCTTCCGGGTTCACCCCTATAAAACGTGAATAATTTACCAGGGCAAACAGCAGGTCTCCGAATTCCTCCTCGGCTTTTCCGTTATCTTCTCTATCCACTTCTACTTTTAATTCGTCCAACTCCTCAAGTACTTTCTCCCACACCTGTCCCGGCGACTCCCAATCAAAGCCGATACCGCTGGCCTTCTCCTGCATACGAAATGCTTTCACAAGTGGTGGAAGCGATCTGGGTACGCCGGCAAGCACTGATTTTCTTCCTTCATTCTTTATTTTTATCTTCTCCCAGTTGTTTAACACATCACGGGCGTCTGTCACTTTCTCATCACCGTATATATGGGGGTGCCGCTCGATAAGCTTTTCGTTAATTGACTCCAGCACATCACCGATACCAAATGCATTTTTTTCTGATCCGATTCTGGAATAAAAGACGATGTGCAACATCAGATCGCCCAATTCCTTTTTAATGCCATCAAGATCTTTTTCTATGATGGCATCAGAGAGCTCATATGTTTCTTCAATGGTCAGATAGCGAAGGCTTTCGAGGGTTTGCTTCTTATCCCAGGGGCACTGTGTGCGTAGCTCTTCCATGATTCCCAGCAAACGGCTAAACTCAGAAAGTTCTTTCTTCATGTATGTTAATTTTGGATATGGGCAAAGGTAATCATTATTATTCCACAATAATTTGCCACATGCGTTGTTAACTAAAGAAAAGACACCATAATTTCATTAATTTTGCCTGTTTGGCTCCCGAGGCAGCTTACCCGGAGTCACTGAAGCATGAATGCATGACCAGATCAAAAAGGACATCTGTTAGTTATTCCGGCATTGCCATTTTCGCTCCTTTGCGGACAGCTGCCTGGATCATGCTTATGATGATTTCCATGCCAACACTTTTTGCTCAGGGCCACCAGCATAAACATATCGGATCAAACCTGATGGTGGAAGCAAAAGCAGGCTATGGCTTTCTTATTCCCCACCGGCAGGAAATGGAAATTTTTAATGCCCATTTTCCTTCCTTTGAAATCAGCATTTCCAGAAAAACAGACGGACGTCAGCGCTGGGAATACAGGTATGCCTATCCAATCATAGGTGTAGCTTACTGGTATTCCAACCTGGGCACCTCACCTCACCTTGGTGATGCCCACGCCTTATTCCCATATATCAACTTCCCAATCTCACCCAATAAATTAACAAGGCTATACTTCAGGGGCGGCGTCGGGCTGGGGTATCTCACAAAACATTTCGACAGACTGGAAAATTACAAAAATATAGCCATTGGCTCCAGGCTGAATGCGGCTGTCAGCATGTCAATAGAGCTGCGTACAAAAATCATGAACCGCATCTATTTTACCGGAAGCATAGGCCTGACTCATTTCTCCAATGGATCAATGAAAACACCCAATTTCGGAATCAACATCCCCACAGTGAACGCTGGAGTAGTATATAAGCTCAGCAAAGAAAATCCATACAAGCGGAGTAAGCTGCAACCCGAGCTGTACCCTTATGAATTTGACGGGAAAAAGTTCTTCCAGATTCAATTCGGAACCGGCCTCGGGTATAAGAACATGGAAGCCGAAGCCGGAGGGAAATATGGCGTATTTGCTTTGTATGCCAACGTATTAAAACAAGTATCTTTCAAAAGCAGGATTGGCGTAGGTTTCGATCTAAGCTATGACGGAACAGATAAGCATTTAATCGAAACAGGTACCGGTGAAACACCCGAAGGTTTCTTGCCGGTAGTAAAAACAGGAGGAAACCTGGCATGGGAAATGATGATGTCAAGGGTGTCGTTGGTATTAAATGTAGGAGGCTACTTCAGCGGTGCCTACAAAAGAGAAGGTGGCATCTATGAAAAGATCTCGATCTGGTATTACATTAATCCAAAGCTCTTCACTTCCATTACACTGAAAGCACATTATGCCAGAGCAGATTACATCACCCTGGGAATGGGATATAACATAAATATTAAATATTATTAAATCATGGGCCGGGCCGGACAAATAGCAACTTTAGCATGCATTCTTTTGCTGTCCTTATCATGCAGCAAGACGAACCCTGTCGATTGCTTTAAGAATAGCGGCAAGGTAGTAGTTGAAAAAAGGGAAATTACATCCTTTACTTACCTGCACATGAAAAATAATGTTGATGTTTACCTTAGCTTCAGCCCCGAATATTCCGTGGAAGTCAAGGCAGGTGAAAATATGATCCCCGGAATTAAAACCAGCATTTCGGGTAAGAAACTCACCATCAGCAACGAAAACAGCTGCAACTGGATAAGAAGTTATAGCAGCCCGATTGAAGTGCACCTTGGGGTTCCGGTGCTCGACAGTGTGTTATATCAATCCTCAGGCAACCTTAGCTCGGTCAACCAGTTGTCAGGAAACTCCTTCAAACTGGATGTCGAGGATGGTGCAGGCAGCATCAATCTATGGCTCAACATGCACAGAAGCAAGATAAACCTGCACTATGGCACTACCGATCTGATCCTCAGAGGGCATGCGCATATCAGCCAGCTCTTTTCAGGAGCTTATGGCCCTGCCGACTTGAGTCAGCTGCAAACAGAGATATCATATGTAACTAATAACAGCACGAATATCTGCCGTGTTCAGGCCGACATTACGCTGGAGGTGGAAATACATAATGTTGGCGATGTGTATTATTCAGGAGATCCGAACACAGTAGCATTATGGGCTACCGGTAGCGGAGAGCTTATAAAAGAATAGTTTTGAGTTTTGAGTTTTGAGTTTTGAGTTTTGAGTTTTGAGTTTTGAGTTTTGAATTAGTAGGCTTTTGCAAAGACTACCCTGCCAGCAGATGGTTTGCCGCTCAGGATGCATTTTCCTTCTTCTTTCTCACCATCAACGGGGATCAGGCGGATCGTCGCTTTTGTTTTTTCTTTTATGGCGAGCTCGGTTTCTGAGGTGCCATCCCAGTGTGCATAAACAAATCCACCTTTGTTCTCAATCAGGTCAACAAATTCATCCCAGGTGTCGGCACGGTGTGTATTGTCGTCTCTGAAGTTGAATGCCTTTTGATACAGGTTTTCCTGTATTTGCTCCAACAGGTGCTCTATTTTATGTGCAATATCAGCCATCTGGAGCACTTCCTTTTCAAGCGTATCCCTTCTGGCTACTTCCACAGTACCGTTTTCCATATCACGTGGCCCTATGGCCAGCCTGACAGGCACACCCTTAAATTCATACTCAGAAAATTTCCAGCCCGGCTTATAGGTATCCCTATCATCATATTTTACCGAGATACCAAGTGCCTCTAAGGCCTCTTTTATCTCTTTCGCCTTCGCCGAGATGGCTTCCAGTTGCTCAGCTTTCCTGTAAATAGGAACAATGGCCACCTGTATAGGGGCAAGCTTTGGAGGAAGCACCAACCCATGATCATCAGAATGTGCCATGATCAAGGCACCCATCAAACGGGTTGACACGCCCCAGGATGAGGCCCAGACATAATCCAGTTTATTTTCCTTACTAAGGTACTTCACATCAAAGGCTTTCGCAAAATTCTGACCGAGGAAATGTGAGGTGCCTGCCTGCAATGCTTTGCCATCCTGCATCAATGCTTCAATGCAATAAGTATCGATGGCACCGGCAAAACGCTCATTGGCAGACTTAACACCTTTCAATACCGGCACTCCCATGAACTTTTCAGCGAAATCAGCATATATGTTCAGGATCAATTGGGTTTCATCTTCTGCTTCTTTCCTTGTTTCATGGGCTGTATGGCCTTCCTGCCACAAAAACTCTGTCGTCCGGAGAAATAGCCTGGTACGCATCTCCCATCGCACAACATTTGCCCATTGGTTTACAAGTATTGGCAAATCCCGATAGGATTGAATCCATTTTTTATATGTATCCCAGATGATCGTCTCAGATGTAGGCCTGATGATCAGCTCCTCTTCCAGCTTTGCATCTTCGTCAACTACAACACCATTGCCGTCTTCTGCATTTTTAAGTCTGTAATGTGTTACAACAGCACATTCCTTGGCAAAGCCCTCTACGTGGTCGGCCTCACGGCTAAAAAATGATTTGGGGATAAATAAGGGGAAATACGCATTGCTGTGGCCCGTATCTTTAAACATTTTATCAAGAGCAGCCTGCATTTTTTCCCATATGGAATATCCATAAGGTTTGATGACCATACAGCCTCTAACAGCTGAATTCTCAGCCAGATCGGCCTTGATCACTAAGTCATTGTACCACTGTGAGTAATTCTCTTCTCTGCTTGGAAAATCTTTTGCCATGAATTTTTGGTATAGTATTTGCAATTTTATAGTTGAACGCAGCAAAATTAACAATTTGAAGCATACACAACATAATAAGACAACAAATATATACCTAAAGGAGTTCGCCATGAAAACTTATCTAAGCTTAATCGTAATCCTTGTATTCCTTCTTAGCGCCTGTTCATCACAACAGGATGCAAGCATGGTTTACGACGATGTGTACTATTCTTCTTCACAGGAAGTCCGTACGCACAATAACAATACCGATGATGCTGCATACACTGCATCCGAAGTGTCAACTGCATCCGAGTATACTGTGAGCGAAAACAATTCCGACTTCTACTATGGCGAGGAGAATACTTATACTACCACGGAGTCTTCACCAAGTGAATTTGAGATGGAAGACTACTATGACTACAGTTATACTGCCAGGATCAGAAGATTTCATGATCCCAACCCGGGCTTCAGTTATTATGATAACTACTACACCAACAACTATTATTATGAATATGACCCGTGGACCTATGGTAACAGCATCTATTCAAGCTACTATGGCTATCCTTACAACAGCTATTACGCTTCCTCCTTATCCTTTGGATTTGGATATGGTGGTTTTGGCATGAGCATGGGATGGGGGTATCCTTATTACAGATATAACTGGGGATGGCCTTACTACGGATATAACTATGGATATTGGGGCTGGAACAGGCCATATTACGGATATGGTTACGGAGGTTGCTGCTGCTACAACTATTACCCCACACCATATTATTATAACAGCTATGATCACAACTCACATTATTACGGACCAAGAAACAGCAGGGGTATTAATTCCAATGGCACTGGTGCACGTGCTTCGAGGGATGCAAGATCATTCGGAGAAAAATATGAAGATGCCGTTGCCGTCGGACGTGGCAGCAGGCTGGCTCAGGATGCCATCCCGGCAACAAATGTAAGCAAGAGAGCACCCTCCGGTGGTGATACTCCCGGCAGGACAAGCAGGTCGGTAAGGACCGAAAAAAACGATTCACGCTCAGCCGTCGCCCGTACCACCAGAAATGAGAATACCAGCAGGGCGCGTACACAGGTTCCTTCAGCTGAGCGTATCAGCAAGCCTGCTGAAAAGCCCAGGGCCCGTACTGCCAATGACAGCAAGCAAGTGCAAAGGTATACTCGTCCGGAACAACGTTATAGCAAGCCAAAGGCTTACAAAGCACCTGCAAACCGTACTTCACCATCACAAAGGTACAGCAAGCCTTCCTCAGAGAGGAACACCAGCATAAGCAGGCAGCAGCCGGCTACCCGGACAACAAAGCCGGCTTCAGGCAATGTTAAAACCCGGAGCTCGTCAAACACCAAGACCTATTCCACCCCTTCACGCTCACAGAGCAGAAGTTATTCACCGCCCAGCCGCAGTAATAGCAATAGCAAGAGCTACTCCTCTCCTTCACGAAGCAATTCATCATCGTCAAGGTCATCAGGTAGCAGCGGGAGCAAAAGCAGCAGTGGCGGAAGCCGAGGAGGAAGAAGATAATTAATTACTTAATCGAAGAATAATATCATTATGAAACAATATCTCATAAGCACTATTATAGTAGTAAGCATGTCACTGCATGGCATGGGCCAGAATGCAGGTGATGCCCTGCGCTACTCGCAACAATTTATGGGTGGTACCGCCAGGTATATGGCTATGGGCGGATCCTTTGGAGCCCTGGGAGCAGACCTGTCTGTGCTCAGCACCAACCCTGCAGGCCTGGGGATGTATAAAAGTTCTGATTTCAGCCTTACACCCTCAGTTTATGTCGGCAGCAGCAGCTCCCTGTATAATGGTTTTTCCGGATCCGATTCCAGGACAAACTTTGCCGTTGCCAATGCAGGATATGTCATCACTAAAAAACTGCAGAAAAAGGCAGATGAACCCGGATTCAGATACGTGCAGTTTGCGATGGGCATAAACCGCCTCAACGACTTCAACAGAAGAATGGTCATGCAGGGAGAAAATACAGAGAATTCACTCCTCGACACTTATGTTGAATATGCCAATGGCATTGACTATCGTGATATCGAAGACGATTACAACGGCATGTATGGTTTTGACCTGACACCGGCATGGTGGACTTTTCTGCTTGATATCGACGACACGAACACCAACACATACTATTCCCCAATCCCGTATGGCGGCACCTTACAGCGCAAACTAATTGACCAGTGGGGATCGATGAATGAGTGGAATTTCTCTATGGGTACGAACTACGGAGAGCTCCTGTATCTGGGTATGTCGTTCAGCATCCCCTGGATCAGATACTATGAAAGATCGACCTATAGCGAGATCGACATTGCCGACACCATCTACGACTTTGACCAATTCAACATTTATGACCGGCTGGAAACAAAAGGAACCGGGTTTACCTTTAAGTTCGGGTTTATCCTCCGCCCTACAGATTTTATCAGGATTGGAGGGGCAATGCATACACCCACCTGGTATAGCATGAAGGACTCCTGGAACAGCAGCACTGAATCTTTCTTCGATAACGGTGATTATTATAAGGAATCCTCTCCCTATGGCAATTACAAGTACACGCTGAGTACTCCCATGCGCCTGCAGGGCAGCCTGGCATTCTTATTTGGCACTTATGGACTGATCAGCGGAGAATATGAATATATCGACTACTCAACAGCAAAGCTGCGTGCATACGATTATAGTTTCTTCAGCGAAAACAATGATATCGCTGTCAGCTACGGGAAAGGCCACAACTATAAAGTAGGGACAGAATGGCGATCCGGCCCCTTCAGCTTCAGGGCAGGATATGCATATTACAACAGCCCCTACCAGGATGAACTGAACGATGGCAGCAAAAATGCATACTCCGGAGGAATTGGCTTCAAAGACAAATTCTATTACCTTGATTTTGCCTATGTCTATACGAAATCAGTGGAGGACTATTATCTGTATGGCACTAACAACATCAGTGTCAACCCGGTGGTGAATGAGCTCACCGACCACCGCTTCATCGTAACTTTAGGAACAAGATTCTGATTTATTCATTAATTCCTATAACCTTAACAGCCCCGGCACGTATACAGTTATTATTGCTTGTCAATTAATATGTATATTTACATTTCGGTTGAGCAAATATGGAGAAAAAACAGATCATTGAAATCATATGTGTCATAGCTGGCTTTACCCTGGCTATCAAGGCTATTGACTATCTCCAGTTTTTTATTAACGGAGTGTTTCAACTCATATACGGACAGGGATATGGTGAGCTTTATTACTTCTTCATATACCTTACAACCCTTGCCATTTATGTTGTATCATCCTATATTCTGGTCACCAGGGCGAGGGGGATTTCCGTTGAGGTAAGCAAATGGCTGGATCCATCTGATATTCTCATCGACCTGGAATCGAAGTCAGTACTGGAATATGCCCTGATCATCATAGGCGGTATCACACTGATCTCCGGGCTCTCAAACTTTCTCACCAGCGTGATAAGGACTGTTACTATGGAAGGCGTCCTCACCATCTCCGGAAATATGATCTGGCTAAACGGGCTTATCAAAATGCTACTGGGAGGGATCATCATTTATAAGGCCAGGGCTTTATCTAAATTTATCAAAAGAAATAAGTAAACCCGGGCTTGCCAGCCCATATCTCATTTGGTAGTGTTTTTATCCTTCAAGCTGTTCAGGCCGGCTTTTGCCTTCTGGTTCAGACTTGTTTTATATTCCTTTCCGGGCATCTGCAGGCATTGCCTGTAATAGTCTTCAGCAAGACTGTAATCTCCCAGAGATTCGTATATGGCACCTATCTGCAATGCCGCATTTGAGGCGAAGTAATAAGGCTGTCTTCCACCGGTTTCAATGGTTTTTTCATACCAGGATAGTGCAGCATCAATATCATTCAGTGCATGACTGATCCTTCCCCTCCGGTATGGAAACTCCGTTTTGTCCCTCTCAGTCGTCAGGCCGCAATCCAAACGATTCAGGGTGCTGTCGGCCTGGGCAAAGTAGCCCCCATCATACAGCAACCTTGCTTTTAGGAGGCAGAGGTTGGGAAGCTCCCCTGATTCGGCATCACGCAGTGCCAGCTTATCCCCATCGGTGAAGGCATCACCATATTGCTTCACCCTATCCATATAATTCCAATATCCCTGCACA
>JBDLIJ010000141.1:0-8596 GCA_039714935.1 Bacteroidota bacterium
AAAAAATTTCCAGCTTGCCCAAAAAGCAATTGAAAAGTTTTCAGAAGAGGAAAATGTTGAGCTAAAAACGGTTTATAATATCAAGCACCATGCTGTACTGGATTACATCACTGCATCAGATGTAGTATTGCTCACTTCACATTTTGAGGGCTCTCCAAACGTAGTTAAAGAGGCAATGGCATGCAATATTCCTGTCGTATCAACAAATGTTGGCGATGTAAGTGATCTGTTCGGAGATTCGTCAGCTTCATATATCTGCGACTATACCGTTGAAGATGTATCTTCAAAGATCAGTCAGGCTCTGAAGTATCGAAATGATTTTGGAGAAACCAATGGGCGAGACAGAATAATAACTCTTAAAATGGATCAAAAATCGATCGCGAAAAAATTGTTCAATGTATATAATGAAATAGTGGCCGTATAAGTCACCCCACTTCATGAAGTATCTCTTCCACCTTGGGCATCCCGCCCATTTTCACCTGTTCAAAAATACCATTGCAACATTAAAAAGAAATGGAGATACCACATATGTCCTGATCAAAAAGAAGGATATCCTGGAGGATTTGCTGATAGAGGCAAATATTGATTATTACAATATATTGCCGGGTGGCAGAAAAAATTCAAAACTGGGGATTTCAATCGGTTTGTTAAAACAGACTATTCGTTTGTTTTTCTTCACATTGCGAAAAAAGCCAGATCTCTTAATCGGCTCAACATTCCCTATTGCAGTGGTTGGGAGATTACTCGGTATTAAATCGCTTTTGTTTAACGAAGACGATGCTGAAGTTGTGCCGGCATTTGTAAAGTTGTGTTATCCACATATAAGCAAGATTATTGCTCCGGAAGTGTGTTCTGTTGGTAAATATGGGTCTAAAAAAATATCATATGAGGGATATCATGAGCTGGCATATCTTCACCCCAATCACTTTAGTCCGGATAAAATCATTGTTGAAAAGTATATACCGCTTGACAGTCCATTTTTTGTGCTTCGATTTTCTGATCTATCAGCATATCATGATGAGGGTATCAAAGGTATTAGTACGGAAATGTGCAGAAATATTATAAAGATACTGAAACCCCATGGCAACATTTATATTTCATCCGAAAAAGAACTTGATGGTGAATTTGAAGCATATCGTATCAAAATAAATCCTCTGCATATGCATCATATCATGGCATTTGCGAAAATATTTATTGGCGACAGTCAGACCATGGCAGCTGAAGCAGGAGTTCTGGGAACGCCATTTATTCGCTATAATGACTTTGTGGGAAGAATTTCATACTTAAATGAAATTGAAGATAAATATCAGCTTGGCTATGGATTTAAAACAAGAGATATTGATGCTGTTTACAAAAAGCTGGAGGAGCTGTTGGCAACAGCCGGCCTTGAGGAAAAATGGCAACTGAAAAGAACCCGCTTGCTTAACGACAAAATAGACCTGAATACATTCATGATCAAAGTTTTGCATGATCATGCAAAGAATTAAACGACAGATCATTAAACTCTGATAAATGATAAAACATAAAAAACGTCTTCCGGTATTTCAAATTTTAACGACAGGCTTGCTTCCCTCTCCCTTGAAGAAATTATATTACCGGTCAAAAGGTTATAAGATCGGAAAGAAAGTTCGTCTTGGTCTGGGTTGTATCATTGATGGTAAAGATGTTCGTTTAGGTGAGGGTGTAAAAGTTGGGTATTTCACGGTAATAAGAGCTCGTAAAGTCGTAATCGACAGATATGTACTTATTGGCGCAATGAGTTTTCTGGACACTGAGGTTTTAGAAATCGGGGAAGATACAAGAATAAGAGAACAGGTTTATATCCACGGCCTCGCCGGACCAAATTCTAAATTTAAAATCGGGAAAAGATCAATTATTCAGATGTCATTTATTAATCCTGTAGAGCCTATTATAGTGGGAGATAATGTTGCTATTGGCGGGCATGCTCTGTTATTTACACATGGCTCATGGTTGTCTGAACTGGATGGGTTTCCGGTTAATTTTGCACCAATCAATATCGGAAATAATGTATATATCGCCTGGAGGGTAACTATTGTTCCCGGTGTTAATATTGGGGATAATGTTGTGATAGGAGCGCATTCTCTTGTGAATAAAGACATACCGGCAAATTCTCTTGCGGGAGGTTGTCCTGCAAAAGTTATAAAAGAGAATTATCCTGATGCAAAAAGCAAGGAAGAAAGAAATATTTTATTGGAAAAGATGCTGCTCAATTTTGCTGAATATATAAAGTATCAGAAACTTAAAATTGAAAATGTTTCGATAGATCAGGGACTGCATTTCAATATTTTCAAAAGGAATAAAACGTTTGAATTGATTTATCTTAAAAACAATACGACATTAGAAGATTCTCCAAATGATCGTGTGGTAATATATAATACAGCAGAACCACTTCCTGTCTTTCCTGATAAAAAAAATCTAATCGTAAATATTCATGACAATTCAAGAAGAGGATCATCAAAAATCGGTGAAGAACTTTTAAAATACCTATCCAGGTATGGATTGCGATTTGACAGAATAGATTAATCACCAGTTATATTATTCAATTATAATGAAACTATTATCCGTAGTCGGTGCCCGTCCGAACTTTATGAAAATTGCTCCCTTTATCCGGGCAATTAGTGATTATAACCAATCTGCAAATCAAAAGATTGAACATATTTTAGTACATACCGGCCAGCATTATGATCAGAATATGTCGGAGGCTTTTTTCCAGGAACTTGGTATTCCCAGGCCAGATGTTAACCTTGGCGTTGGTTCAGGAAGCCATGCAGAACAGGTTGGAATAACCATGATCGAACTTGAGAAAGTGTTTAGAAAAGAAAAGCCTGACTGGGTTATTGTTCTTGGTGATGTAAATGCTACCCTGGCGGCCTCCGTGACAGCTAAAAAGGAACATATTAAATGTGCACATATAGAAGCCGGCTTGCGTTCCGGCGATATAAAAATGCCTGAAGAAGTAAACAGGCTTGTAACAGATCGTTTATCCGACTTATTATTCACGCCAGACCGGCTTTCAAATGAAAATCTCAAAAGCGAAGGCGTGCTCGATGAAAAAATAAAATTTGTGGGAAACATCATGATCGATACCCTCGAAGCCAAGCGCAAAAAAGCGGCTGAGCATTCAATCGAACAAATAATAAAATCCAACAGTATCCATCGCCCATCGCCCAACGCCCAACACCCAACGCCCATCTCATATGCTCTAATGACCATGCACCGTCCATCCAATGTAGACGATCCTGATATCCTGTCGGCAATAATAGATTTTCTGTGTGATGATGTTGCTGCAAAGATGCCTCTCATCTGGCCAATCCACCCCAGGACAGAAGCGCGTTTAAAGGAATTTGCTCTATGGGATAAATTAACAGATAATCAAAACATCATTGTGTTACATCCTCTTGGATATCTTGATATGTTGAGATTAAATATGGATGCCGGCATTATGTTAACAGATAGCGGTGGCCTTCAGGAGGAATGTACGGTTTTGGGGACCCCCTGCATTACGCTGAGGTGGAATACAGAACGGCCTGTGACCTTGCAGGAACACGGAGGGGCCAGCGTCCTGGTTGGCAATGATGTTAGTACTGCCAGAAAAGAATTCCGGAGGATGATACAAGAAAAACGAAAACCTGCTATTCCTGAACTATGGGATGGAAAAACAGCCGGAAGGATCCTAAAAGAAATTTTGAGTTTTTAATTATAAATGAATCTCCTCATAGATATAGGACATCCTGCACACGTTCATCTCTTTAAAGACTTTGCTGAGAGACTTAGGGACAAAGGCCATGTTGTTTATTTTTCTGCAAAGCAGGTGGAAAGTATTGTGAAATTATTGGATGTTTATGGATATTCATATACAAGCCTTGGAAGAAAACACAACGGCTCCCTGTTAAAATACTTAAGCTCTTCAGTTCACCTGGTGAAACTATGGAGCTTAGTGGTTTCCAAAAAGATCGATATTGGAATTGGAGTTTCAGGCCTGCTTCCATTTGTTTCCGGCTTTTCAAAACTTAAAAGTATCTGTCTTGATGATGATGATTCTGTAATAACACCGCTCTTTGCAAGGAGTATTAGAAATGCTGATGCCATCCTCACCCCATCAGCTCTGAAGGACGACAGCAGAGGGAAAAATCATATCACTTATAATGGATATCATGAGCTGGCCTATCTTCATCCTGATCAATTTAAGCCTGATCCTGACGTATTAAAAGTACTGGGATTAAAGGAAGGAGAGAAATTCTTCCTGCTCCGGTTTAATGCCTTTAAAGCCCACCATGATGTTGGAGAATACGGCCTGAGCATGGAACAAAAAAAGCAATTGATCAAGCTTCTTGAACCTCATGGTAGAGTCTTTGTTTCATCGGAAATGGAAAATATGGATTTTGCGGATTATAAAATTAACCTACCTCCTGAGAAGATCCACTCCTTGCTATATTATGCTACTATGTTTATTGGTGACAGCCAGACCATGACATCAGAAGCAGCTGTTTTAGGGATCCCGGCCCTGAAATGTAATACTTTCGCCGGGAGATTATCAATACCTGATGAACTTGAACACAAATACGGGTTATGCTATTCATTTAAACCGGATAACTTTGATCAACTGCTAATTAAAGCCGCTGAATTATTAAATCAGGAAACCCTCCATGAAGAGTTCCACTCCCGCCGTCAAAAAATGCTTTCAGAAAAGATTAATGTTACTGCCTTTTTGGAATGGTTTATAGAAAACTTCCAGGAAGGTAAACAGATCATGAAAGAGAATCCGGATTATCAATATCAGTTCAAATAAAGACCGGCATGGTTACATGGCTAAATTGCTAAATGGTTTTCCTCAACTAAACAATTAAACCCCTCAACCCTTTTATGACCAACACCAGTCTCAAAATATACGACCTCCTCAAAGGAACCCACGTCCGACAGACGATGTGGTTTCTGGATGAGTCGCAGCATTGGGAGCTGGAGAAATTGCAGGAGTATCAGGATGAGAAGCTTAACACACTTTTGGCTTCCATAGCATGGGATGTGCCTTTCTATAGGGAGACGGTTGGTAAAGAATCTGTGACATGGAGACGGGGAGACTTTGAGAAATTGCCGATTGTCGATAGAAAAATGCTGATGGAAGCAGGGGATCACCTTTTATCAGAAAACATCAATCTAAAGAAATGTAAAATAGGCAGGACCGGAGGGACAACAGGACCACCGCTGCGATTGTACCGCGATATTGAAACTCGCTCATGGGCCCTGGCGGCCTATTATCGTTTTTACAACTGGATGGGCATAGAGCCGGGAATGCCGGAGGTGGAGCTTTGGGGCAGTAGTGATATTCGATATTCGATATCCGAAATTCGAAATTCGAACCTGTCCAACGCCCAACGCCTAATGCCTAACGCATGGTTTAAAGGTTTAAGAGCAGCATCAATTAACAGACTTAACAATTTTCGCAGCTACAACGCCTTCAACTTCAATGATGCATATTTGGAAATGGCGGTTAATAAGATTCAGAAATTCCGGCCCGCCCTCATTCGTGGTTACCTGTCGGCGATCATATTGCTGGCCGAATATATAAAACGCAACAATATCAAAGGAATCAAGCCCATTGCAGTTTCATGTACTTCCGAAACATTGTTTCCTGAATATAGAAAGATGATCGAGGAAGTGTTTCAGGCACCGCTGTTCAATCAATACGGTTGTGGCGAATGTAATTCTATTGCCTTCGAATGCTCAGCCCATAATGGCATGCACATCAGCATGGAACATTGCATGCTGGAACAGGATGATGACAATAATCTTATCGTCACCAACCTTGATAATCATTCTCAGCCTTTCATCCGTTATAAAAATGGCGATAAAGGGATCATCAGTAATGAGCCCTGTATCTGTGGCAATGCTGCTCCCCGCTTAACTGAACTGCAGGGAAGAGCCAATGAAAACATTATCCTGAAGGATGGTGCTTCCGTAAATGGTATTTTCTTCTCCAATCTATTGGATGAAACGGGATTTATCAACAGCAATAAAATGCTGCGTTTTCAGCTTGTGCAAAAAAAAGCAGGTGAAATTGAATTTAAGGCTGAAGTAAAAAAGGAACTTGTACCTAAGGATCTGAACAAATTGAAAGATGCTTTAATGCCTTTCTTTAGCAATGTTGAAATTACTCAGCATAGCTTCCTTGATCCGGGATCGAGTGGGAAGTTTCGTTATCTCATTTCAGAGCTGACATAATTTTGAGTTTTGGACTTCACTGTCACAAAATATAAACAACTTCTTTCTGCATTAAAAGCGGGTAATTATATTTTTCAGCCTTATGCCGACTTTATCGAAAGCCCGGCAGAAAGAGCCATCATTCTGCGCCATGATGTAGATGGAAAAAAAATGAATTCACTACTATTTGCCAGAATGCAGACCGAAGCAGGTTTAAATGGAACATATTATTTCAGAGTGGCACCAAAGAGCTATGATGAGGATGTGATCAGTGAGATCGCTTCCCTGGGTCATGAGATCGGATACCACTATGAAACCATGGATACTGCTCATGGAGATGTGGACGAAGCCTATGATGTGTTTTGCCGGAACCTGGAGATGTTCCGCGAGCTCGTACCGATCAAAACCATTTGCATGCATGGCAGTCCATTATCAAAGCATGATAATCGTGATCTATGGAAGAAATACGATTATAAGACCCTGGGAATTATCGCTGAACCATATTTCGATATCGATTTCAAAAAAGTTCTGTATTTGACCGACACCGGCAGGCGGTGGGATGGAGAGAAAGTTTCTGTACGGGATAAGGTGAATAAAGAACATGGAATATGGAACATGGAACATGGAAGTGAAGTGAAGAGTTTGAAGTTTCATTCTACGGACGATATAATTCAGGCTGCCAAAACGGGCAAACTACCTGATAAAATCATGTTGACTTTTCATCCCCAACGCTGGAATGATAAGCCCATACCCTGGGTGAAGGAGCTGGTGTTTCAGAATGCCAAAAATATTGTTAAACGCATGATCGTCAAATAGTTTGAATATCTCTACCAACATATCCAGGAATGAGTGGAATCAATTTATCAGATCTCATCCAAATGGTATTGTATTTCAATTACCGGAAATGTTTGACCTGTTTAATCAAACACGAAAGTTTAAACCTATGGTGCTGGGAGCTTATGATGGTGACAAACTTTGTGGGGTTTTATTGGGTGCGTTTATCTACGAAAGAAAGAACTTTTATAAGCTGCTTTCATCACGCTTTGTGATTTATGGAGGCCCTTTGCTTACTGGTGACGAAACCCAGCAAGCTGAATGCCTGGATGCCTTGCTTAAAATACTGGTGCAAAGCACAAGGAAGAAAGCTCTCTTCATACAGTTTCGTAACTTTTTCAGCCAGGAGCATCTGCTGCCGGTATATAAGAAATATGGTTTTGAACTCATTAACAGACTGAATTATATTGTTCATACCTCTGAACGCAATAAGGTGCTTCAAAATATGAGTGAAAGCCGGCGCCGGCAAATACGCAAAGCCCTGAATAATGGTTCAAGCATCATAGAACCGGAAAATCCTGATCAGTTCAGAGAATTGTATAATATACTGTTCAAGCTCTATCGCTATAAGATCCGTAAACCCCTTCCCGATTGGTCTTTTTTTGAAAATTTTTATCAGGAGTCAAAGCAAGGCAGACTTGGTATTATCCGGCTTATTAAATATGAGAATAGGATTATAGGGGGAATTATTGCACCCGTATTTAAAGATAAATTCGTTTACGAATGGTATGTGTGTGGCCTTGATAAAGAATATAAAGACCAGCATCCGAGTGTGCTGGCTACCTGGGCTGGCATAGACTATGCCATTGAAAATAATATCCCCGCTTTTGATTTTATGGGAGTAGGCAAGCCTGATAAGCATTATGGCGTAAGAGAATTTAAGGCCCGCTTCGGTGGAGAACTGGTAAACCATGGCAGGCTTACACGAATCAACAATCAGTTTCTGTATGGCATTGCGGAGTTTGGATTTAATGTATTGGCACTTTTGAAGAAAATATGATGGTTAAAGTGTTAAATGGTTAAATGGCTAAATGGTTAAAGTGTTAAATGGCTAAATGGCTATTATGTTAGTATTTCAATTTGAGGTTCGTATATTTTATTAATTGGTTTATTTCCCGCGGTAAACAATCAAGTGTTTTTTTAATATGAATGTATTCTTCTTGTTTGATAATTTTTCTTTCATAAGCTTTATTATTCCAGTCAATACATTCATAAACAGATCCTAAGCTATAGTAATAAAATCTTATTTTGTCCTTCTTGGAAAATCTTCCAAATCCCTCAGCAATATTAGATGAAATAGAATCGATGGCCCTGGCAAATTGCTTACCAAGTGTATCTTTTTCAAAATAATTCCAAAGAATAATAATATTCCAGACATAATTGGATAATGTAAATGAAACATTATAGGCACTGTAATCTTCAATGGTCAAGTAATTTGTTTTCATAAGCTAAATAAGTTTCTATCTATTAATACCAAAATTTTAAAAATGTCCCCCAACCATTTAACCATTTAGCCATTTAGCCATTTAGCCATTTAACCATT
>JBDLIJ010000142.1:0-8515 GCA_039714935.1 Bacteroidota bacterium
GTAGTTGTAAAAGATCTGAAGGATGATCGCAACGATCAGCCCGAATACGGTTGTCAACAACGCCATTTTAATACCACTTGCAACAATGGCAGGTGAGATATCACCCACAGCTTCAATGTTGTCGAAAGCAGAGATCATACCGATTACCGTACCCATAAACCCGAGCATCGGTGCAATGGCGATAAACAGGGAGATCCATGAAAGTCCGCTTTCAAGCCTGCCCATAAGCACGCTGCCGTACGAAACAATGGATTTTTCCACTTCAGCAATACCGTCATCATACCTTGTAAGACCCTGGAAGAAAATGCTGGCAACAGGACCACGGGTGTCTTTGCAAACTTCCCTGGCTGCATCAATACCACCGGTTTCGATGGCATTCTCAACCTTGTTGAGCAGTTTCTTGGTATTGGTTGTTGAGAGGTTCAGGTAAATGATCCTTTCAATACAAATAGCCAGTCCGAAGATCAATGCGAGGAGTACGAAACTCATGAACATGGCATCACCTTCAATAAATTTTTCTTTAAGTACCTGGTGGAAACCCTGGGTTTCTTCAGGTACATCTTCAATGGTCTCTACCGGTGCTTCCGGCTGAGGGGCAACAACTGCCGCTGTATCAACTACAGTTGTATCTGCTGCTGGTTCAGTAAGCTCTTCAGTAGCGTCTTGAGCAAAGACAGTAACCGAAAACATGAACATTCCTGCGATGGTTAGAAAGGCAATTAATTTTTTCATAGCCAATTTGTTTAATTCTACGTTTTGGATAATTTTAATGTTATTATGTTAATTTATTCTCATAAAGCAATTTGCGGAGAGAATGGGATTCGAACCCATGATGCGCTTTCGACGCATACACGCTTTCCAGGCGTGCGCCTTAGACCGCTCGGCCACCTCTCCTGTATCTCTCAAAGCCTAAGCCGAATCCAATAATCAGGCAGCTAAAGTAATAAAAAATTGATATATATGTAGTAAATAATGCTTAAAATACTCTAAATACTTAATATGCTCTAATAACTGTAATAACTGTAATAACTGTAATAACTTTAAATACTTTAAATACTTTAAATACTTTAAATACTTTAAATACTTTAAATACTTTAAATACTCTAAATACTGTAAATCTTATTTCAGGATAAATGCCTGGTTTTTTCTGCATGCTGCAAAAACCGTGCTAAATTTTATGATTGGAGAAGTGCCTCTGATACAGGACTCAATTGCTGAGTTCACCCCTGAGTGAAGTTTGCATGGCAGTCTTTAGTTTTGATCCTGTTATGCCCTGCCCCAGAAGGAACATCAGCTTTGTTACAGCCGCCTCCAGGGTCAGGTCCATACCACTTACAACTCCCGCTTTGGACAGCGGTACGCTGGCCTGGTACTTACCATGCTCAACCGCACCTCCCTTACATTGTGTTATATTCAATATAAACAGTCCGCCCGATACGGCATCTTCAAGCACCCCAACGAAATCAGGATCAGTATGTGTGTTTCCGGTTCCATAGCTTTCAAGCACAACGGCTTTCAGACCCTTGATACTCAATATAGCACTTACCACCTCAAGGCCGATTCCCGGAAATAGCTTTAATATTGCTACGGAGGTATCCAGGCTTTTGTGTACTCTCAGCTTCTTGAACTTAGGTTTACGAATGGCATTGCTATTATATTTAATGTATACACCGATGTCTGCCAGTACCGGGTAGTTGACAGAACGAAAAGCATCAAAATTTTCAGCATTGTATTTAAAGGTCCTGTTTCCACGGTATAGCTGATTCTCAAAATAAATACACACTTCTGGAACCACAGGCGTATCGTCCTCCTGATGTGCCGCGATCTCCACAGAAGTCACGAAGTTTTCTTTTCCATCCGTACGATTAACACCCAGAGGCAATTGCGATCCGGTAAAGATCACGGGCTTATTAAGGTTTTCAAGCATAAAGCTGAGGGCCGAGGCCGAATATGACATCGTATCTGAACCATGAAGCACCACAAAACCATCAAAGGCTTCATAATTTTCTTCGATGATCGAAGCTAATTTAATCCATAGTTCGGGATCCATGTTCGACGAATCAACAGTGGGATCAAAAGAAATATAATCCAACTCATAATTGCAGTCATTCAACTCAGGAATCAATTGCGACATATGTTCAAAATCAAGAGGCCGAAGAGTTCCGCTCTCTTTATCCATGATCATGCCGATCGTGCCACCGGTATAAATAACCAGTATCTTGCTTTTATGGTCCATAATTATAGGTTCAGATTAAATAAATCACATGCATTTCCGGTAGTAACTTCTGCCACTTCAGCAAGCGGTACATTCAGGATCTCTGCCAGCTTATCAGCCACATGAAGCACATAGGAGCTTTCATTACGCTTTCCGCGGTGAGGCACAGGCGGAAGAAAAGGGGCATCAGTTTCCAGGATGAGATGCTCAGAGCCAATCTCTGATACCACCTCATCAAGCCCCGATTTTTTGTAGGTGAGTACCCCTCCAATGCCCAGCATAAATCCCAGCCCTATGGCGCGTTTTGCCTGCTCCGTATCACCCGTAAAACAATGGAAAACACCCCTTAACCCTTTAATATTCCTGTTTTCCAGCACCCTGAAGATCTCATCAAAGGATTCCCGGGCATGAATGACCAGGGGGAGGTCATACTCAATGGCAAGATCGATCTGCCTGTTGAAAGCCTTTACCTGCTCCCGGTAATAGGTCTTGTCCCAGTAAAGGTCGATCCCCGTTTCTCCTATACCATAATAAGTATTCTCTTCAAGCAGCTTCTCCACCATGCTTAGCTCATCTTCGAAGTTTTCCTTTACAGAAGTGGGGTGCAAGCCCATCATCGGAAAACAATTCTCCGGAAAGCGCTCACTCAAAGCATGCATACCCTTTACAGAACTGCTGTCGATATTTGGCATGAACATATACTTTATCCCCGTGGCTATGGCACGCTCAACCATCGCCTCCCTGTCATCATCAAAAGCATTCAGATACAAATGTGTATGGGTGTCGATTAGAATCATGGCACAAAAATAATAAATAGATGCTTGATTATGAATTATGGATTATGGATTGGGCATCCGGCACCTTGCACCCGGCACCCTTTTCTCCATAATTTTACTATTTTTGGAAATCCAATATATTTTTATTTGAAGAAGATCCTTATTATACGGTTTAGCTCTATTGGCGATATCGTACTGACAACACCCCTGATACGATGTCTGAAGCAGCAAGTGCCTGATGCGGAGATCCACTATCTTACGAAGGAAAAGTTTTATCCGATCCTTATTGCCAATCCCTATATCGATCAAATACATACTTTCAATGATGCGCTCTCTACGGTACTGAAGCCTTTGAAGGAAGAGAAATTTGATTTTATTGTAGATCTGCATAAAAACCTGCGTTCATTCAGAGTGAAGCTGGCTTTGAGAAGGCCCACCGGCACATTGCATAAACTGAACTTTGAGAAATGGCTGCTGGTAAACCTGAAAGTGAACAGGCTTCCTCAAAAACATATTGTGGACAGATATTTTGAAGCACTGGGGAAGCTGGAAGTGACAAATGATCATCAAGGGCTGGATTATTTTATCCCTGCTGACGAATCCCTGGTGCCTGATGACCTGCCGGAAAATTTCCGGGATGGTTTTATTGCATTTGTGATCGGGGGAATGCATCATACAAAGATGTATCCTGAAGATAAGGTGGCGGAATTATGCCGTTTGATAAATAAACCAATCATATTAATGGGCGGAACCGAGGACGCTGACAGGGCTGATCGCATCATGCAGCAATCTGATAAAATGCTCCATAATGCCTGTGGCCGGTACACCATCAACCAGTCGGCATCTATTATTCGCATGGCTTCTTATGTGATCACTAACGACACCGGCCTGATGCATATTGCTGCGGCCTTCAGTAAGGATATTCATTCATTCTGGGGCAATACCATCCCTGAATTTGGAATGTATCCTTATCTCCCCGAAGGGAAGGGGAGTTCGACAATTTATGAGGTGGCAGACCTTAAATGCCGCCCCTGCAGTAAGATTGGATATGAAAGCTGCCCAAAAAAACACTTCAGGTGCATGACGGACATTGAAGTGAACAGGCTTATCGAAGCGATCAAAGCATAGCATTGTCATCCTTAAGGAAAGGATTATTGGTTTTCTCAAACCCAATGCTGGTCTCCGGGCCATGACCAGAATATACAGTAGTTTCCTCAGGCAAAACAAATAGCTTCTCAAAAATATTCTGCTTGAGAATGTCAAAATCTCCGGTGGGAAAGTCGGTCCTGCCAATACTCATCTGAAATAATACATCACCCACGATCACAAAACCATCGTCGCGGCTAAGGAAACAGACACTGCCATCAGCATGACCGGGAGTGTAAAGCACCTCGAGCCTGCTCTTGCCAAAGGTAACATCTTCTCCTTCGGAGAGAAAGGAGGCCGGGCTGGGGTTTTTATCCAGATCAAGCCCGTAGGTGGAAGCTGTTTGCGTTGAGTGATCCAGAAATACAGTGCCGGCTTCATGTGCTTCAGGGCCAATATGCAGGTTCTCTTCAACAGCATTGCATCCAATAACGTGATCAATATGCGTGTGGGTAAGCAGCACCCTCACAGGCTTAAGCCCCTTGTCTTTGATGTAATCCATCAGCTCCAATAACTCTACTCCGTCCGAACAACCCGGATCAATGATTACACATTCCATGGTTTCGTCAGATAATACATAGGTGTTTACCTGGAAAGGATTGAATACGAATTTTTGGATATTTATCATTATATAATGGTATTGTTGTTTGCCGAATCAATAAATCAAGTCTGAAGCCGTTCATATAAGACTTGATTAGAAAGGCCAACCCGACATAAATTTATTTATGCAAATATACATAGACGCATGAATAAATTTATACGGAGGCTCCCTCTGACCGATAATATTAATTATTTTCAGAGGAAAGATATCAATATTGATTTCATGAAAGCCTGAATCGAATCGCAGAAAATTCCCTAAATTAGCACGTGCTAAAAGGCCCCGAAAAGTGATTCCTGTGAGAACGAAAAATATCATACAATATCTGAAAGGCAGCCTGGCTTTGCTCTTTGTCATTGTGCTTTCTTTTAACCTTGAAGCGCAATTTTATAACGGGTCACAGCTGTCATTCGGTAAAAACAGGGTGCAGTACAAAGATTTCCTCTGGACCTATTACAGCTTTGATAACTTCGATACATACTTTTACAGGAATGGTCAGGAATTAGCACAATATACTGCCAGATATGCCCAGGAGCATATCACTGAGATTGAGCTTAAGCTGGAATCTGTCCTTGATGATAAGATACAATTCATCATTTTTAATAACCTGTCAGACCTTAAGCAAAGCAATATCGGCCTGATGCAGGAAAAACAATATAATACCGGGGGGGTCACACATATCATAGGGAAAAAGGTCTTTTTGTACTTCGATGGATCGCATACGAATTTTGAAAAACAGATACGAGCAGGGATTGCATCCATCATTTTTAAACAAATGATGTTTGGCCAGCGACTGGGGTCACAGATAAAGAACAATACCCTGTACACCATGCCCGTCTGGTTTGAGGAGGGCCTGATATCATGGCTGTCGGAAGGGTGGAATACGGATGTCGACAACAGGGTGCGCGATGGGATCCTCACAGGGCGCTACGATAAATTCAATCACCTTACAGGATCTGATGCTGTCGATGCAGGGCATTCACTCTGGAAGTTTATTGCCGACAACTACGGGCGCTCAGCCGTTCCCAATGTGGTTCATATGACAAAAGTGACACGTAGTGTTGAAAACGGGTTCTTGTATGTAGTAGGCCTATCCTTTAAAAACCTTATTCAGGAATGGCAGAGGTATTATATTGGAAAATATAATGATGATGAAAGTGGTCGTAAGCTGCCCGAAAAAGCAGTACAGCATAAAATTAAAGATGATGTGGTTTACACCCGACCGGCACTCAGCCCTGACGGTAAGTATCTTGCCTATGTTGCCAACGACATGGGACGATATAAACTATACCTGCAGGATCTTTCTACTGGTAAAAGGAAATGTGTATTCCGGGGAGGGTATATGCTTGATGAAAAGACAGATTACAGCTACCCGCTCCTCGACTGGAATCCTTCTGAAGACATTTTAAGCTTCATCGTTGAGAAGAAGGGCGAAATATACCTGTATTTCTATGCTGTTGAAGAAAAAAAGCTGAATTATATCGTGCTGTATAACTTTGAAAAGGTAATGGAGTTTTCATATTCGCCGGATGGGAGAAAACTATTGATGTCGGCGGTGCAGAAAGGACAATCAGATATTTTTCTTTTCAATATCTCTTCCGGGTCCCACGAGCAGATCACGAATGATATTTTTGACGATCTGCAGCCACGCTTTGTCGACAAAGGCAGGCTGATCGTATTCAGCTCCAACAGGACATCCGATACCCTGCCGGATATTATGGCCGGCATGCCGCAGGTGATCCCGCAGAACTACGACCTTTTTGCATACAATTACAGTACAAAAGAAAAGGTGCTGAGAAGAGTGACAAATTCACGCTTTGCCAATGAACGCTACCCCATGGAATATGGAGATGGCATGTTTAGCTATCTGAGTGATGAGAATGGCATTTATAACCGCTATCTGGCTCGCTTCGACAGTGCGATCATTGCCGTTGATACTGCTATTCACTATAGGTATTTTACGCGTTCTGCCCCTGTAACAAATTATCGCAGAAATATCATTTTTCAGGATATAAATACCTCTACAGCTCAGCTTGCACAGCTAATCTATGATGATCACAAGTATAAAATATTTCTTGAGGATATTAGCACAAGCGTGATACCAGCTGGCGAAAAACTGGTGAACACAGCATACATGGATCTTTTGCAGGGGAAAGATACAGGCCCCGGACTTAGCTTGCCTGATGCAAGGCCTGCAGCCCCTCCCAGGCCACAACGACAGCGTTTCTTTAATGTATTTGAAGGAGATACTCTTGATCAGGACGAACAGGAAGTGGATATTGACAATTACGTGTTTGAAAAGCAGGCATTTTTAAATGTAGGTGAAAACGGCCAGTCAGCCTGGCGATATAAGAATGACAGCAGCCGCACTTTTGTCGTGCCTAAAAAATTAAACTACAGGGTGGAGTATTCCATGAACGAGTTTGTTACGCAGATCGACTTCACCTTCATCAATATGACCTATCAGCCATTTGCCGGTGGGGGTGCACCCATATTTCTCAATCCGGGCTTTAATATCCTATTGTTGGTTGGGATGACCGACCTCCTTGAAGATTACCGGATTGTTGGTGGTGTGAGGGTAAATATCAACCTCATTAATAATGAGTATATTTTTAGTTATAGCAACCTTAAAACGAGGCTCGATAAGGAAGTAGTGCTCCATAGGGTCACTGTGGAAAATGTGAGCGGCTATGATATTATCAGAAACCACTCCCATGAAGCATATTATATTTTGAAATGGCCTTTCAGCCCGGTATTTGCTGCAAAGGGTACTGCTTCTTATCGTAATGATGCAACGGTTTATTTATCCACTGACCGGGTCAGCCTTCGTAATCAAACTGTATATACCAACTGGGGTGGAATAAAAGGTGAACTGATATACGATAATACCAGGAGCCTGGGACTCAATCTTTATGAAGGCACGCGCTATAAGGTGTTTGGAGAATATTATCAGCAGATTGAACGCGGCAATCAGCAGCTTGTCGTGCTCGGTGTCGACTTCAGGCATTATTTCAAGATCCCCCGTTCTTTTATCTGGGCTAACCGCTTTGCAGCCTCCTCCTCCCTGGGCCATAACAAGCTTATTTATTATATGGGAGGTGTTGATAACTGGCTGGTGCCACAGTTCAATCGTGAAACACCGATTGACTACTCCATGAACTGGGCATTCCAGACCCTGGCAACAAATATGCGTGGATTTAACCAGAACATCCGTAACGGAAATAACTTTGCCCTGTTCAACACAGAATTGCGTATGCCCATTTTCAGGTACCTGTATAATCGTCCGATAAAATCAGATTTCCTGAATAACTTTCAGCTTGTAAGCTTTGCAGATGTGGGAACAGCCTGGACCAGCTGGGATCCCTATTCGGAGGAGAATTCTCTTTATACCCAATATATTCATAGTGGCTCCCTTTTTATCCGCCTTGAACAGCAACGCGATCCTATTGTAGGTGGATTTGGATTCGGCCTCCGAAGCCGTATCCTCGGATACTTCATGCGCGGCGACCTCGCCTGGGGAGTGGAAGATGGCAGGGTGTATAAGCCGGTGTTCTATTTCTCGCTCTCACTTGACTTCTAAACTAAAAATATCTTGAGTGATGATATCCTAAATCCTATTGATTAATAAAGATTGGAAGTAGAGAATGGGGAGTTAGGATCCAGGAATCTAATCACCCAATTCACCCAATTCACCCAATTCACCCAGTTCAACCAATTCAACCAATTCAACCAATTCAACCAATTCAACCAGTTCAACCAGTTCAACCAATTCACCCAATT
>JBDLIJ010000143.1:0-8480 GCA_039714935.1 Bacteroidota bacterium
TCAACCGGGCCTGTGTATTCGGTGTCCATCCCCCAGTGTGCTGTATCTATATGATGTGCTCCCCACCCGGTGATCATTCCGGCGCCAAACTGTTCAATGCGTAGCCACCCCGGGCGGCTATAGTTGTGCTGAGGATGTACACCCTTTTCTGTGTAATATGTGTATGGTGTTGAGCCCAGCCACATATCATAGTCCAGGTTCTCAGGAACGGGCATTTCGGGCTCGATCTCTCCGGCGGGGTCACCCCACAAGCCTACTTCCACATGCCTGATATCGCCTATCCTTCCATTTCGTACCAGCTCACAGGCCCTGTGAAACTGTGGCCATGGATTCAGTGACCTTTGCTGGCTGCCCATCTGCAATATCTGTCCGGTACGGCTGAAAGTATCACTCATCTGCCGTCCCTCCTGAATGGTCAGGGATGCAGGCTTTTGAAGATAAACATCTTTACCTGCCAGGGCAGCTTCTATGGCCGGCTGGGCATGCCAGTGATCGGGTGTTGAGATGATCACTGCATCGATGTCAGGATCCATGAGCATCTCACGGTAATCCTGATAAACTTTTGCATTGACGTAGTTTTCACTTCCGGTATTTTCAGCATACCACTTGTCAATCCATTGTTTCCCTTCATCAGCACGTTTCAGGTCAACATCCGCAACGGCAACGACCCTCACACCATCGTGTTTGATAGTCTGTGGCAAATCGTGGGTTTTGGCAATCCTTCCGAAGCCAATTTGAGCGATGTTAATATGATCATTGGGTGAGAACTTTCCAAAAACACTGGAAGGCAGTATTGTTGGAATAACGATCATCCCAGCAGAGGCCAGTGCTGATCTTTTGATAAATTTACGTCTGTTCATAGTTTTTCTTTATACTGAATCCGGAGCTGTTTCTCCTGATAATAAACATTTGTTTTTTTAATTGCTTAATGGCTTTGCTTTGATAATGCAACCGGGTTTAGCGCATTGCCCATATTATTCCCCCCAGAAGGTGCTTCATGAATAGCGGGTCAGAATAATCTTCTATGCTGTGACCTAAAGCAGTAAACCATTGCCTCCCTCCATCAAACTCATGGCACCAGGCCAGTGGAAAAGTGTTCCCAAATGTGTTCCCGGGATATTCCTCTTTTCCCTTGTCTTCGATAGTTGACAGATCTGCTGCCAGCAAGACATGGATATCAGGATTTATCTCATTCACATAATAGCATTCATCTGACCTGATCCAGTCGTCCTTGAAAAATGAAGTAGACAAATGCGTTGTATCAATAATTTTGATTGTAAACTCCTGGAATGGAGCATGACGTACAAACTTACCGCCCACTAGCTGCCAGAACCATGGCCAGTCTCTTTCGGTGGCGCAGGCTGAATGTATGCCGACGAAGCCACCTCCGGCCTCAATATACCGGACAAAGGCTATTTTTTGACTGTCGGAATCAAAAACCTTATTGTTGGTATTTGAAAAGATCAATGCATCATATTGCATTAGGTTGTCTTCATTAAACACGACCGGATCATCCGCGACCTCTACCACAAAATTGTTTTCTGTACCAAGTTTTTGAATCCCCGCTACACTGGCCGCGATGTTATCATGAACATAACCCTCGCCGTTTTTTGTAAATATCAGTACTTTTTTCTCATTTTGGGCGACACAGAAAACAGAACTGAAAGAGATCAATGCAATTAACAGGTGTATTTTCATCTTTTAATAAATTAATTTATCGAGAAACCCTGCCGGAGTGGTCTCCTTGCATGAGTTTGTTAACTTCATCCACTGTTACCAGGTTAAAATCACCGTGAATGGTATGTTTTAGACAGGAAGCAGCAGTGGCAAAATCCAGTGCTTTCTGGTCGTCATGCCAACTTAGCATTCCATAGATAAGGCCTGCCATAAAAGCATCTCCACCACCAATACGGTCGACAATGTGGGTGATGTTGTATTCAGGAGCTTTAAATAAAGTCTTTCCGTCATACAGCACGCCTGACCAGGTATTATGGCTTGCACTGATGGAAGCGCGGAGTGTGGTGATCACTTTTTTAACTTTAGGGAAGCGCTTAATTATTTGCTCTGAAACAGACGCGTATGCCTCAGCCTTTACATCTCCTGAGGTAACATCAGTACCATCGGCGGTGATATTGAGGATTTTTTCAGCATCTTCCTCATTACCCATAACAATGTCGCAATCGGCCAGGAGTTCAGGCATGACCTCACTGGCTGTTTTTCCATAATTCCAGAGCTTATCTCTGTAGTTCAGGTCACAGGAAACAGTTATTCCTTTTTTACCTGCTTCATGTATTGCCTCCCGGCATACTTCTGCAGCGCTTTGCGACAGGGCAGGGGTGATGCCGCTCCAGTGGAACCATTCAGCATCATTAAAAACCTCATCCCAGTCTATCACTCCTTTTTTTAGCTGTGAGAATGCAGCGTAGGACCGGTCATAAATTACTTTGCCGGCGCGGTTAACTGCACCGGTTTCAAGAAAATAAATGCCCAGGCGATCACCATCCCTGAGGATATGACGTGTTCCAACACCCTGTTTATGTAATTCCTGCAAGCAGGCGCTACCGATATCATTATCAGGGATGCAGGAAACAAATTCAGTCGGGATTCCGAACTTTGCAAGGGATACGGCCACGTTGGCCTCACCGCCTCCAAAAGAGGCATTGAAGCTGTTAGCCTGGCCAAACCTTTTATGCTCTGGTGTCGCTAAACGCATCATGATCTCACCGAAAGTAATTACTTTGTTCATAGGCTAAATTTGAAATAATTTCTGGCATTATAATAACAAATATTCTGAACCATTTCTCCAATCATCTCTATATCATCCGGTATCAGTCCCTTCTCAAGGTCATCGCCCAGCATATTACACAATATCCTTCTGAAGTATTCGTGCCTGCTAAACGACAGGAAGCTTCTGGAATCAGTTAACATGCCGACAAAACGGCTCAACAAACCGTGATTTGATAATGCGTTCATCTGGGCTTCCATCCCTTGTTTCTGATCCAGAAACCACCAGGCAGGCCCAAATTGTATTTTACCCGGAAATGTTCCATCCTGAAAGTTGCCGGCCATGGTAGCGATCGTGTCATTATCCTTTGGGTTAATGGTATAGATGATGGTTTTTGTAAGCTGATTTGTCTTATCCAGGCGATTCATGAAAGCAGATAATGATACAGCCAACTTATGATCGCCCATTGAATCAAATCCTGAATCAGGGCCAAGTTGCTGAAACATACGGCTATTGTTATTTCTTATGGCACCAAAATGGTATTGCTGTACCCATCCCTTTTCATGGTCCATTAAGGCAAACTCAAACAGCATAAATGACTTGAATTTCCTGATATCATTTTCCGCAAGCTGATTGCCGGAACGGACATTAATAAATATTTTTTCAATCTCAGTTTCAGTATAATCCTCTGCATAAAATTCTTCTATACCATGGTCGGAAAGCCTGCAACCCATTTCTGAAAAATAGTCGTGGCGCTTATTTACGGCCTCCATTAAATTCTTTACAGAATTAACTTCTGTATCAGATACTTCCTCAAGTTTATTCAGATATTGATTGAATTGTTCAGGATCTTCAACAGACATAAGCTTATCAGGCCTCCATCCCGGCAGGACCTTCAGCTCAGTCATGTGATCTCTTATTGCCTGGTGATGTTCTAATGTATCTGTCGGGTCATCAGTAGTACAAAGCACTTCAACTTTTGATTTGATCAGCATATTCTTAGCGGAATATTCATCATTCTGAAGCAGGGCAGCGGTCTTGTCGAATATTTCTTTTGCGCTATTTTCGTTTAAAAGGGTATTTATGCCGAAGAATCGTTTTAGTTCCAGTTGTGTCCAGTGATAAAGAGGATTTCTTAAAGTAAATGGAAGTGTGTGGGCCCAATGCCTGAATTTTTCCCAGTCGCTACTATTCCCGCTTATGTATTTTTCTTCTACACCGTTTGCACGCATGGCACGCCACTTATAATGATCGCCATCCAGGGAAAGTTGTGTAAGGTTCTCCCACTTAATATCTTCAGCAATTTGTTTCGGGTCCAGATGGCAATGGTAATCAATGATGGGCAAATCTCTGGCATACTCATGATAAAGTTTCCGGGCAGCTTTTGTTTGCAGAAGAAAGTCGTCGTGTATAAATGCTTTGTTCATAAGCTGATTTTCTAGTCTTTCATAATATTATTTATCGTTTAAGGATTTCTCAATTCCCAGCTCTAGTCCGCTTAATTCAGCCAGGCCTTTCATTCTGCCAATCAGGGAATAACCAGGGTATGTTTTTGCCTTTTTAATATCATCCAGCATCAGATGTCCATGGTCGGGACGCATGGGCATGCGTGTATCTGTTCGGCCTGTTTTCTTTCGATGTCTTTGCTCGAGTATTAATGTCTTCATGACTTCGTACATGTCAATGTTGCCCTCTAAATGCTTGTCTTCGTGAAAGTTTTTCTTGCTGTCGCGACAAACATTTCTCAGATGGATAAAATTGATCCTGTGTGCCAGCATTTTAGTCATCTCCACCAGATCATTAAAATGGCCTGCTCCAAACGAACCGGTGCATAGCGTAATGCCATTGGCAGGGGAGTCTACCGCTTTTATCAGGCCTGTTGTGTCCTCCAGCGTACTTACTACCCGAGGCAAACCAAGTAAAGGCCATGGAGGATCGTCAGGGTGAATGGCCATGAATATTCCTGCCTTTTCGGCTACTGGAATTATTTCCCTTAAAAAATCGTATAAACTTTTTCTTAGTTCCTGATCGCCAATCTGTTTATAGCTCTCCAGAATGGATTTAAACGCATCGAGTGTATATGTTTCCTCAGATCCGGGCAAGCCCAATAATATCGTTTCGATCAGCCTCTTCCGGCCATTGTCATTCAGGGTGTTAAAATATGTTTTGGCCTCAGCAAGCAGCTCTGGTGGATAATCAGCTTCAGCTCCGGGCCTTTCAAGTATGAACATATCAAATGCCGCAAAGACCTTTGCCTCAAAGCGGAGTGCTTTTGTCCCATCGCCGAATTCCCAGTTCAGGTTTGTCCTTGACCAGTCAAGGACAGGCATAAAGTTATAGCAAACCGTATCGATGCCACAATCGCCGAGGTTGATTAATGTTTGCTTGTAGTTGCTGAGGTATTGTAAATAGTTCCCTTCTTGCTTTTTAATGTCTTCATGAACAGGAACACTTTCTACCACAGACCAGCTCAGGCCAGCAGCTTCAATTATATTTTTGCGTTTCAGAATCTCTTCAATTTCCCAAACATCACCATTAGGGATGTGATGTAAAGCGTTCACAATCCCCGTAGCTCCTGTTTGTCTGATCTCTTCCAGACTTATCGGGTCATTGGGCCCATACCAGCGCCATGTTTTTTCTAATGCCATAATTAACAATTGAATTAAACACCACTAAATATCCCGAATCCACCATCGACAGGCAGTACAACCCCGGTAACAAATTTTGCGGCATCGCTGCATAAGAACAAGCTAGCTCCAATTAATTCTTCAGCATCGCCAAACCTGTTCATGGGAGTGTTTCGGATGATGTCGTGTCCACGTTCGGTGAGACTGTTATCATCGTTTAACAACAGCTTTCGGTTTTGCTCTCCAACAAAAAATCCTGGTGCCAGGGCGTTGACCCGTATGCCGTCACCAAATTTTCTGGCCATTTCAACTGCCATCCAGCGTGTAAAGTTGGTGATGGCAGCTTTGGAGGCTGAATACCCTGCTACTCTTGTGATAACACTGTCAACAGCCATTGACGACATGTTTAAAATGCTTCCCGTTCCATGTAAGGACATGGCTTCTCCAAATACAAGCGAAGGCAACACAGAACCGTTCAGGTTGAGCTCAGTCACCTTTTTGAAATCATCCATGTCCATATCAAAAATTGTCTGATCAGGTGCTATAGTTGCCCCCGGCATATTTCCACCTGCAGTGTTGATCAGAATATCGATCTTCCCATGTAATGAGATAATCTCGTTCTTTACTGTTTCAAGCCTGTCCTTGTCAAGAACGTCACAGGCCATACCCTTTACCATACCTGATCCCGAGAGTTCTTTTGCTCTGGCAACAACATTTTCTTCCAAAATGTCGAGAAGAATAACTTTGGCCCCGGATGCTATCAGGCCCTCTGCCATTTTTCCTGCCAGCACACCACTGCCTCCGGTAATGACTGCGAGTTTGCCTTGTAAATTGAAAAGTGCCTTTAAATATCCCATATTAGCTTTTTATTAAATACCTGATCCCCACACCAATAAGCCTCACTAAAATGCTGATAGCATATAGCCATTCAGTGAGGTAAAATACATATGCCTGAGAGGTGTAAACTTCGTTCCAGCTGGTATTATATACTGAAATAGATACAAGATTTATCAGATTCGAGACAATATAACACAACAAAATGAGTATTATCTCCCGCTTTATCCATTTCCATTTAATTACTACATCCTTCATTATAACAGCATTTTATCAGGTAATGTAATTATATTTTTTTCTTCCATTGCTTGCTGGCCAAGCAAAGTCCAGACACTGGCCCAATATGCCTGTTCGAAAACACCTTTTGTTGGCGTGCCATTCCGGACAGCAGCGACAAATGCTTCCAGTTGTACACTGGACTCATCAAAGTCCTGGCCTTTTTCAGCTATTGGGCTTCCATTTGCCTCAACCTTCAGTTCCGGGATCCATGAGCTGTTAGTCAGGGGGATGGCATCACCAAAAATGCCGGTTTCAATATCCTTCAATAATTGTACAATGCCGGCCGGTGGTGGTGTTTCAGGTGCAGGTGGCGGGTTTTCAAAGTATCTCTTGTTTACTTCCATCTCAAGGGTTCCTTTATCACCGAGAATCTGTTCTTCGAGGCCGTAATGCCTGTTGCTGGTCATGGAGTCGTAAATAAACTGTGTGCCATCATCGTATGTGTAGATCAGTGCAACATTATCATATACCTCACGGCCATCCTTCCAGTAATTAATACTTCCGGCGCCCATTACTGAAACAGGCTGTGCATTTTTCATCCAGTTAGCGACCTGTATCTGATGTGAAGCCAGCTCAGTCATCAAACCACAGGAATATTCTTTATATAATCTCCAGTTTATCTTCTGCTCGAGTTCTGGGTGTCCTTCCGGTACCGCCCTGCGCCAGTCGTTATTTCTGTGCCAGTAAGCCCTGATCTGTGTTATTAAGCCTATTTCGCCAGCATTGATCAATTCAATGGCTTTTAAGTATCTTGGATCGAAGAGCCGTTGATGTCCGATTTGCAAGACTTTAGCTGTTTCATAGTGGGTATCTGCCATCCGTTTTACATCATCCAGTGTACGGGCCATCGCTTTCTCGCAAAATACATGTTTCCCGGCTGTAAGAGCATCAATGCTTATGCGGGCATGTTCATGCAATGGTGTGGCAATGATAACAGCATCAATTTCCTTTATCTCCAGCAGCTTACGGTAATCGTAAAATGCCTTTGCCTTAGCGTCGGTTTTCTTAATGGCTCTTTGATAATGTGGCTCATAGTTATCGCAGACAGCTACCACTTCAATATTAATTTTTTCAGAAAGTTGAGTGAGGTAATGCAGCAGTAGTAATCCCCTGGATCCAACACCTATCACGCCAAGCTTTATTTTCTGTGAATAATCCTGGCTAAAATTATCTGACAATACCTGAAGCCATGGATATGCTACCAATAATGCACTGCCAGCGAGTGCTCTACCTACAAAATTCCGTCTTGAAATGATTATTTTACTCATAAATAGTAAGCATTTTGCCAGGTAGCTTCATTCTTGCATACCCATGAAGTCATTACTGAATAATTATTTTTGTTACTCCCAGGTTTTTATCATTAGTGACTTTTATAAAGTATAGTCCGCTGGCAACATTTGAAATATCAACAATCTCTGGTTCACCATTCCAATACCATTGTTTAACGACTACGCCCGTGATGTTGGAAATTTGAACCAAAACAGCTTTGTTAAAAACATTGCTTGAAGTAAGTTTGAATGTTCCTCCTGAAGGGTTAGGATAAGCCCTGATATTCAGATATTCCGGAGAATTTACTGAAACAGGTGTCCAGTTAGGGATAGGCGGATCATCGAAATATGTGATGATCTCTCCTGCCACTTTAAGATTAGGATTGTACATATTATCGCAATCGGAACAAGTAACCCCAGTCACACAATCCGGATTATAAGGGCTGCAATAATCTCTGTAGGTGGTATCCAGTTCATACATTAGTTCGAACGCTGTTCCTATTCGTGAAGACAGATCAAATCTCCAGAGCATGGGGATGGACCCGGGGCACCAGCCCGACCTGTTGTAGAACCATGTACCATTTTGTGGTTGACAACTGACAGGGTTGGGGTTACAGGTAGTCCACAGGTGCTGGGTGAATTCTGTTGTCCCATTTACTTTGAAATGATG
Organism: Bacteroidota bacterium; assembly: GCA_039714935.1. Lineage (GTDB taxonomy): Bacteria > Bacteroidota > Bacteroidia > Bacteroidales > B18-G4 > B18-G4. The sequence goes on from JBDLIJ010000143.1 coordinate 8,404, forward strand.
TGTTGATTCTCTGAATTCTGCAGCATTTCCGGTGTTTAAATCCCCCCATCCATGACCAGAGGTCATCTCTCTCAGGA
>JBDLIJ010000144.1:0-8449 GCA_039714935.1 Bacteroidota bacterium
TATCATGAATAAACGAACACTGATTATAGTATTTTTCATCATGGCATGGGCAAACATAGCTCATAGCCAGGAAACATTTTACCAGCGCCTAGCAGACTCAAGCCTGACACTCACTAAACAAAATGTGCACTACGATCCCTCCTATTATTCAATAGATTACCCAAATGGAGATATCCCCGATGGCAAAGGCGTTTGTACTGATGTCATCATAAGGGCTTATCGCAAGATGGGCATTGACCTTCAAAAAGAAGTCCATGAAGACATGAAGGCAAATTTTGATAAATATCCGCAATTATGGGGACTCCGGTCAACCGATCAAAATATTGACCACCGCAGGGTTCCCAACCTGATGACCTTCTACGAAAGAAAAGGCGAAGTAAAAACTATCACGAGAAATGCAAAAGACTACCTGCCTGGTGATATTGTATGCTGGGACCTGGGTGGGGGCATCACGCATATCGGAATTGTAGTTAACAGAAAATCAGCAGATCATACACGATATTTAATCGTTCATAATATCGGAGAAGGACAGGTAGTTGAGGATTGTCTCTTCGACTTTCAGCTTATTGGGCATTACAGATACAAAAAATAAGTAGTACGATGTGTTAACATCCTGTCTTCTGGCTATGCAAATTCAAAGCCACTACTGTCCGGGAAAACTGAAAAACCTATCCAACCACCAAGGCCCCAAGGCTCCAAGCAGCTATTATCACTCATTACAGGATAATAAATTAATTTGAACCGGATACCAATAATTCAAAATATCAAATTTTTTCAAAAAAAAGTGTGACATTTTCCCTATTCGGGTATTAATAGATAGGGAGGCTGCTACTGCATTTTGCAAATAGCTGATTTTTCTCCCTTCACATTAACAAAAACCAATAAAGCACATCCCATGAAGCACTCACTCCTGACAGCATTCATCTTATTATTGGCAATATCATCATTTTGCCAGACAACGGAAACCGATTCAGCATACAATTTTGATTTTGAAAAAACTGAGCTCGGAGAGCCATTACTCTGGCACACCATTGGCACACCAAACTACACAGCGTCATCAGACTCTACCATTGTCAAAAGCGGAAAATATTCTGTAGTAATTGAACATAGCGGCGGGGAAACAGGCTTTTCAGGCTGGGCATTCAGTCTTCCGTATCATTTTGATGGAGATAAAATAACATTATCAGGGTATATCAAAACCGAAAACATTACGGATGGATTTGCCGGCTTATGGATGAGGATTGATCCTTCGATCGACTTTGACAACATGGAAGGCCTTGACCTTAAAGGCACAACCGACTGGCAAAAATATGAGATCACTTTAAGCATGCAGCCGAAAAATACGGAGAAGATCATTTTAGGCGGTTTGATGTCAGGGCAAGGCAAAATGTGGCTGGACGACCTCAAGGTAAGCATTGATGGAAAGGATATCAAAATGCTGAAACCTTCAAAAAAGAGGGAATACCTTGCTGAAAAAGATCATGAGTTTGATGAGGGATCACCAATTGACACTATCATCCTTGATGAATATAAGCTTGATAATTTGAAGACCCTGGGCCTCATCTGGGGATTTTTAAAATACTACCATCCCAATATTGCCAGAGGGGATTACAACTGGGATTACGAGCTTTTCAGGATCCTTCCAAAGATCCTTGACACTAAAAATACTGCAGGGAGAGATTCTATTTTCGTGGAATGGATAAGCCAACTAGGTGAATTTGATGCCGGCAGGAAGCGAAGGATCAAATCAAAAAATATCAAGATGATGCCCGACCTGGAGTGGTTGACAAGCTCCGGACTCTCTGATGAGCTTAGCACATTGCTAACCAAAGTCAAGCATGCAAAACGAACAGAAGAGCATTACTATATTGGTCTCGCACCAAACGTGAAAAACCCGGTTTTTCTGCATGAAGATCCGTACTCAGGCAAAGATTATCCCGATATGGGTTTTCGCTTGTTGTCCCTGTTCAGATACTGGAATATCATTCAATATTACTTTCCGTATAAATACCTGATAGAAGAAGACTGGAAAGATGTGCTTCACGAATTTATCCCCAAAATCGTTCAGGCAAAAGATTCCACCGCGTACGTATTAGGAATGATGGAACTCTTTGTCAGGGTCAGGGACACACACGTAAATATCTGGGGTACAACTGAAGCGTGGGAGAATTACTATGGGCAAAATTATGCAGCCGTTGAACTTTCATTTGTGGAAAACAAAGCTGTAGTTACGGGATTTTTTATCGATACATTAGGAGCGAAAACAGGTTTGAAACCAGGCGACATCATCACAAAAGTTAACAATAAGACTGTAGAAGACCTCATCAATAAAAATCTGATATTGACCCCGGGATCCAACGACCCGGCCAAATTCAGAGATATTGCAAACAACCTGCTGAGGTCTAACGACTCAATCATACACCTAGAATTTAACAGAGACGGAAAAACAGAACAACAAACTTTACTAACCTACTCGCAGGAGGTGATAAAGGTGTATAGCAGATTCATAGATACTGATACATGCTTTAAAATAATCGATGAGGATATTGCGTATATCAATAACAGTGCGCTTAAAAGTGATTATCTCCCTGAGATATGGGATGCTATGAAAAACACCAGAGGATTGGTTATTGATGTCAGGAATTACCCTACAGACTTTATTATTTACGAGTTGAGTAAATACCTGATGCCCGAAAAGGAAGTATTTGTTGATTTTACCCGTGGAAGCATAAGCACTCCGGGGCTATTCACATTTTATAAAACAATTACTACCGGTGAACGAAACAAAGAGTATTACAAAGGCAAGGTGGTTATCCTGGTCAATGAGTACACACAAAGCTCAGGTGAGTATCACACTATGTCTTATAAGATGGCACCTGATGCATGCGTAATGGGCTCCACAACGGCAGGCGCCGACGGAAATGTTTCTTTACTCTATCTGCCCGGACACATATATACCGGGCTCACCGGTATAGGAGTGTATTATCCTGACAGGTCAGAAACACAAAGGATTGGGATTGTACCCGACATTGAGGTACACCCAAGCATAGAAGGCATTAAAAACGGCAGGGATGAGGTGATGGAGAAAGCTATTGAGCTTATCATGAGTGGCCCCCGCAAACTTGCTTCAGAATGAGAGACAAAAGTTTTCACTCCATAAACAGCACGCTGTAAACAAATTATGAATTAAAATGTTTATTTTCGCAAATTCTTAGATTGTAACAGACAACCATCTGCGCATTACTCAATCTATGATAGCAAAATCAAACAATGAAACATAAAGCAGCGCACGGAAACTACATGAAAACACTAAAAAAGCTCATCAATGCACTAATACTGCTAGCCGGATTATCTATCCTGGTTTCCTGTAAAGGGGAAACCACATTCTCAAAAAGAATTAATAACCAGAGTGATGAAACCATAACGGCCGTGGTTTACATGGTGAATGGTAATATTGATTCCACATTGATAGGACCGAAAAAAATTAAAGAAATATACTGGGACGAAAAGATCAGCTCCTTTGTGGATGCCTCATACAGCTGCCTGGAAGAAATTGATTCAATAAGTGTTACGGTCACCAACAACATGATATTAACAAAAGATATCATGGATCTTAACAATTGGGACAGAGACAGCGAGAATGGCAGAAATGCCACAGAGAGCTGCGAGTTCTTTATTGGCCACTGGCAGGTACAAGATACTACGAAGTAACAGAACAAAATCTTCATATATTTGTTGTTACATTGAAATCAAATTAATTAACCGGAAAAAAAACAAATTATGTCAGTATTAGTAGGAAAAAAAGCTCCTCTGTTCGAAGCGGATGCAGTGATAAACGGAGGTGAATTTGTAGAAAAATTCTCCCTTGACCAGTATATCGGGAAGAAACACGTCGTGTTTTTCTTCTACCCACTGGATTTCACATTTGTCTGTCCGACAGAGCTCCTGGCATTCCAGGAAAATCTGGAAGAGTTTGAAAAGAGAAATGTTGCTGTGATAGGATGTTCAACCGATTCAAAGCATTCACATTGGGCATGGCTGAACACGGAGGTGAAAGACGGTGGCATCAAAGGCGTTACATATCCGTTGGTAGCCGACCTTTCAAAGACCATTTCAGAAAACTATGATGTACTTGGCGGTGAATATGATTATAATGAAGACGGCGAGATGGAATTTGAAGGCGAGCCGGTAGCATACCGTGGCCTTTTCCTGATCGACAAACAAGGAATTGTACGCCACCAGGTTGTGAACGACGATCCACTGGGAAGAAGTGTTGAAGAAGCATTGCGTACCGTGGATGCTCTTCAGTTCTTCGAAGAGAACGGGCAGGTTTGCCCCGCCGACTGGCACAAAGGCGATGAAGGCGTAACCAGAACCAGCGATGGTATTGCTGATTACCTTGCGAAGAAATATTAGTAAAATTGGAAATTTTATGGTACCGGGTGCCAGATACCGGGTGCCGGAAAAAAAGCCAGATCTTAAGGGTCTGGCTTTTTTATTTTCTATTCAATAACAATTTCATCGATGAAGAGCCATGATGGATTGCCGGCACCGGGGTGCCAATCCGGGCAATCGCCACGGTTTTTCCCCACCACTTTAATATACCTGGCATTGACAGCTTTTGTTACGACGGAGAAATCATGTGTCAGGCCGCCATCTGCTTCAGGATTGATCTTACAAAGTTCTTTACCAATCACATCATATGATTCCCCATCTGCCGACACGCTGAATTCAACCCATTCGGGCATAAAGATCCAGCTTTTCTGATCCTGCAGAAATCCCGCCTTAATGGTATTCACTTTCACATCCTGCCCCAGGTCAAGAACAACATCTACATCCACCCCGTGAAATCCTTGCCATGAGCCCGTCTGAAAGTTGTCGGTCCCGCGAATCAGGTCGATAAGCGCTATTTCGCCCCCGGCGGTATATTGTGAATCATAGTTTGTATTGTATTGAAGCTGTCTTCCCTCCGGCATAAGGCTGTAAAAACCACCTATTACCTTAGAGGGGAGCATTCCTTCTGCCTCAGCATACGCTTTGACCGTAGTATTCTTATCAATAGCTAAAGGGTCTTTGTATATTTCAGACTCCGGACCCGGATCACTGCCATCAGTGGTAAACCTGATCACTGCACCTTCATCAATACATCCCATTCCCAGCTCCATGCCTGATGAAAATGTCCTTGAGTCTGCGATCAGATATGGTGCCGGAGTGATCAGATGTTCATCGATCTTCGTAACAGGCATATTATCATCTCCCACACCCCAATCCATGTTAGGCTCAGGCCCCATTTCAAAGATAAAGTGCCCTCCATCCATAATTGAACGATGGAAGATATATGATTGAAGAAGTGGCTCTCCATTCAAGGTTGCAGATTGAATGTATTTGTTTCCGGCAGCATTGTTTCTGGCTTCAATAATACATGCTTTCCCGTTCTCAAGGCCAATGGTTACTTTATCAAAGAGTGGGCTTCCTGTAACGTAATAGTCGGTGCCGGGTGTAACAGGATAGAATCCCATGGCACTGAACACGTACCAGGCCGACATCTGGCCACAGTCTTCATTGCCACATAATCCATCAGGTTTTTCAGAATACTGCTCAGCCATGATCTTCCTTACCAGCTCCTGTGTTTTCCAGGGCTGAGCTGCGAAGTTGTACAGATAGGCCATATGATGGCTGGGTTCGTTGCCATGAGCATATTGCCCTATCAGGCCGGTAATATCACTCTGATGCCTGCCGCTCATATCCATGCTGGCAGTGAACATCTCATCCAGCTTTCCGGAAAATTTCTCAGCCCCGCCATGCAGGCTCATCATCCCTTTCACATCCTGGGGGACAAAGAAAGTATATTGCCAGGTATTGGCTTCCGTGAGCATGAAGTTTACTTCAGTGGGATCAAAGGGTGTTACCCAGGCTCCGTTCATACGCCCACGCATGAACGTTGTTTGAGCGTCATAGATATTTTTATAATACTGGGCACGCTGGATATATTCTGTGTAATCATCTTCATATCCCAATTCTTTGGCCATAACTGCTATACACCAGTCATCATATGCATACTCAAGGGTTTTTGATACTGAAGAGCCATCCATCCCTGCCGGGATAAATCCATACTGACGGTAATATCCAAGACCTTCCCTGTCCTGCATGCTGCTACGCTTCATAGCTTCATAAGCCAGTTCCACATCAAAGCCACGTATACCTTTCATATAGGCATCTGTAATGACAGGGATAGCATGATATCCGATCATGCACCAGGTTTCGTTGGCTGCCAGTTCCCATACCGGCAGCAAGCCTCCTTTTTCATACATGTCCAGCATAGAACTGATCAGATCGTTTGTCCTTTCCTGCTGTGTGATGGTAAAAAGCGGGTGCAGTGCCCGGAATGTATCCCAAAGGGAAAAAACAGTGTACATTTCATGAGCATCAGCCTGATGGATGCCCAGGTCATGACCACGATACCGTCCATCCACATCGGAATAAAGGTATGGAGCCAAATAAGAATGGTACAGGGCAGTATAAAAGGTGATCTTTTCTTCGATGGTGCCTCCCTCAACTTTGATCCTGCCCAATTCATTGTTCCACAATTCATATGCTTTCTGCTTTAATCCATCAAAATCCCATGCCGGAATATCCGACTCCAGGTTCCGTTTTGCGCCTGCAATATCAACTGCCGAGATCCCCACCTTAAGCATGATTTCCTCCCCAACATCACCACTGAAAGACAAAATACATTTAAGGTCTTCCATGGATGTGAAATGATCCCCTTCCATAATAACACCGTTTTCAAGCACTTTTACATCTTGAAAAGAAGTGGAAAAGACAGCATAGAAGTACACATATTGGTCCTTCGACCAGCCCTGGGTCCTTTTTAGCCCTGATATGGTGTGATCATTCTCAATATTCAATTCCAATCCCAGGATCTTATCAGAGGTTGCTCCCTCGTATAGGTCAATGAGTACATATTTGTCATCCTCATCCTCAAACTCATAGCGATGCATTCCACTTCTTTCTCCCACCGTCAGTTCAACTTCAACATCCATATTTTCGAATTCTACCTCATAGCTGCCTGCTTTCGCTTCTTCCTCTTCATGCGAAAACACTGCATAAGGCAATTCACCATTCTTGTATATATTCAGAAGGGCTTCTATTTCTCCTGTCCAGGGCATCAGCCTGATATCACCGTAGTCGCCAACACCGGTCCCGCTAAGATGAGTATGGCTGAAGCCAAATATCATGCTGTCGCTGTAATGATACCCGGAGCATCCATCCCAGCTGTCTTTGCGGGTATCCGGGCTCAACTGCACCATACCAAAAGGCAGTATCGCACCCGGATAGGTATGTCCGTGGCCGGCGGTGCCTATGAACGGATTGACAAAATCAGCCGGTCGGTTTAATTCTTTTGTTTTATTACATGAAACTGCTATTAATCCGATGAATAGCAAATAAACAAGCTTACGCATATAATTATTTTACTTAGTGATTGGTTTAATTCTTAACTCAAAAACATACTCTTTCGCCGGGTAGCGATATTTTTCGATGGGGCGGGCACCCCAGCTATTGTTTCCGCCAACGCCCATCTGGAATTTATCAATATTAACAGCCACCATATTCCTTTTCGGGACGTCGATACTGTGCATACCCGACTGCCTGGTCTCCTGGGCTATATCAGCCGGCCGGTAATGCTGAACCGTAAACTCAAACATGGAGTCGGCAGAAAAATTTAATCCATCTCCATGCTTATCGCTCAGCGTCATCCACCGCACATCGCATTTGTTCCCATTTTCCTGGGGCCGGATGTATGATACATGCTGATCGGCCACTTTACCTCCATGTAAGCCGACAAATGCAGCAGTCTTCCTGTCGATATAGTTCTCAAAAGGGCCTCTGCCGAACCATTGCAGCTCATCAAACGACCCGTTCATTTCCATATAAAATCCAAATCTTGGCATGTCGGGCAATAGGCTGTCGCCGGGATGCAAGCTTGCCGTTATGCTTACCTCACCTTCCATGTCGATCAAATAACGAATCGTAAAGTTTGAATAAACATCCGGCAATTCATATGCTGCTAACAATTCAACACCGCGGGTGTCTGCTCTCACGACAGTAAAATCTTTAAGTATTCTGTTTTCCGATGCCTTTTTCCACACCTGCATCTTTTTATGCATATGGAAGCCGTGGTCATTATCGTTTGGTTCACGCCAGAAATATGGTGTCGGAGCCTTCAGGATGAGGTCAGCATACCCATAAGCATAGCCTTCCATGAGTCCGTTTTCCTTGTTAAATGATATTGAGAAATGTTTTCCTTTTACGATGTAATCATGGTCCTTTTCGGAGGTCTCCAGGCCCGCCCCCTCCCCTGGTGCAGGCATTTCAATGAGCTCACGATATGGAAGGGCAAATTGCGCTGAGGCAATAACATATCCTGTCGGAAGCAATTCGGAACCAT
>JBDLIJ010000145.1:0-8448 GCA_039714935.1 Bacteroidota bacterium
TTGAACAAGATCACGTTCATATCAATATTTCGGCGTACGAGGTGGATAAAGTGATTACCACCGATGGCCATGCTGTCGCCATCACCGGTAATGTGCCAGACATCCAGCTTAGGGTTTGCCACTTTTATGCCGGAGGCGATAACAGCTCCCCTGCCGTGCAGTCCATGAAAGCCGTAGGTATTCATATAATACGGAAACCTGGAAGAGCATCCTATCCCCGATACGAATACGACATCTTCTTTCTTTACATTACTCTCAACCAAAGCAGATTGAATGGCAGAAAGGATGGCAAAGTCGCCGCATCCCGCACACCATTTTACAACCTGGTCGCTTTTAAAATCGGCTTTTGTGTTTCTCAGTTGTTCAGTCTTGATTTCTTCCATCTTGTATTAACCCTCCAGATTTTGTTTGAACTTCTCTTTAAGTTCTGAGATCATAAATGGCAATCCCTGTATTTTATTGTACTGCTTATAATCAAACTCAGGATGCGTCATCCGCAAATAATTGACAAACTGCCCCATGTTCAATTCACAAACCAGTATCTTCTTGAACCTTTTAAAAACCTCTGCTGTATTTGCCGGGAGGGGTTTGATATAGTTAAACTGGGCGAGGCTGATACGCTTTCCCTCATCCTGCATATCTTTCACTGCTGATATCAACGCGCCATAGGTTCCGCCCCATCCAACCACAAGCAGGTCGCCGCTGTCTTCACCCGACACTTTAAGCTCGGGTATATAGTTGACTACATTCTGTACTTTTTGTTCCCTCAGCTGAGACATTCTCTCGTGGTTAAGGGGATTATGCGAAACATTACCGGTCACATCTTCCTTTTCAAGCCCTCCTATCCTGTGGCGCATGCCTTCCTGTCCGGGTACGGCCCAGGACCTGGCCAGGGTCTCTTCATTTCGTTTATAGGGCTGATAGTCTGAATTATCTTCAACAAATGGCGGCTTGATCTCCGGCAATTCCTCAATAACGGGCAGGTTCCACAGTTCGGACCCATTGGCAAGATATCCGTCGGTAAGGAGTATTACAGGCGTCATATGCTCAAGTGCGATCTTTCCTGCTGTAAAGGCATAGTGAAAGCAGTTGGCTGGTGTGCTTGCTGCGATCACCACACACGGGCTTTCGCCATTCCTGCCATAAAGGGCCTGCATCAGGTCTGACTGCTCCGGCTTGGTAGGCAGTCCGGTGGCAGGGCCACCCCTCTGTACGTCCACAATAACAAGTGGTAATTCAGTGATCACGGCCAGGCCGACAGCCTCACTTTTAAGAGCCAGTCCGGGACCTGAAGTCGTTGTGACAGCAAAATCGCCTGCAAAGCTCGCTCCGATAGCAGCATTGATACCGGCAATCTCATCTTCAGCCTGGAATGTTTTCACCCCAAAGTGTTTCATCTTCGAAAGCTCCTGCAGTATTTCAGAAGCCGGCGTGATGGGATATGAACCCAGGAAAAGCTCCATTTTCGACCGCTCGGCGGCAGCAACAAGTCCCCAGGCAGTAGCAATGTTTCCTGTGATATTCCTGAATTTTCCGCTGCGGTTTTTAATGGGGTTGATCTGGTATGTAGTACGCAGGGCCTCTACAGTTTCAGCATAATTATATCCTGCCCTCAGCACCCGCTTATTGGCTTCGGCAAGTAAGGGTTTCTTGGCACCGAACTTACCTTCTATAAACTCTTCACCAAATTTGAGGTCCTTGTTAAAGAGCCAGTACAATATCCCCAGGGCAAACTGGTTTTTTGTTCTTTCGGCAGACTTGGCATCTACGCCCAGGTCTTTAACAGAAGCCTTGCTAAGCTGTGAGATCGGTGCTTTGACAACATTATGGCCATCGAGGGTGCCATCGCCCAGCGGATCTTCAATATAGCCAGCTTTCTTATAGTATTTATTATCAAAATTATCAATATCAATGATGATGGTAGCCCCTGGCTTTACCCATTTCATATTTGCCTTGAGCGCAGCCGGGTTTAACGCAACCAGCACATCGGCGAGGTCGCCCGGGGTATCAATCTCTTTATGGCCAATATGTAACTGAAAGCCTGAGACGCCTGCCACGGTGCCTTGAGGTGCCCTTATTTCGGAAGGGTAATCCGGGAAAGTGGCCAGGTCATTACCGGCAAATGCCGATGTGTCAGAAAACTGGCTCCCGCTAAGTTGCATCCCGTCTCCGGAATCACCGGCAAACTTTACCACAACTGCATCTACTTCAACTACTTTACTTGTTTTTTTCGACATTGGGTCTGTAATTTTATATAATGCTGCAAAGTTATAAGTTTTAACTATTAACAATCACCAATTATCAACAAAATTTCAACACCCTTGCTTATTTGTTTTCCTGTGTAAATAAGGGCTATTCCCGATGTTGTAACTATTTAGAATAGCTATAAATTAGCTAAAGGATTTTCAAAAAAATTCGGTCATAAAAAATATGTGCTATATATTTGCAGCGAATCTTTTATATTATTTAAAAAATTACAATTATGGCTTACAAAATCACAGATGACTGTACAGCATGCGGAACATGCATTGACGAATGTCCTGTTGAAGCAATTTCAGAAGGTGACATCTATGTTATCGACCCTGATGTTTGCACCGACTGCGGTTCTTGCGCAGATGTTTGCCCGGTTGAAGCAATTGAACCGGAATAAGATCATTCTGTAAACAATCTTTTTTATAAAGAAGTCCCTCCATTTAACGGGGGGACTTTTTTTGTGCCCTTTGTCATTTACCTTATGCCATTTCCCTTTTCCCTTATGTTTGAACTCAAACACATTCCAGTGAACATTTCCCCCACAACAATGTTATATATATTATTTTGAACCATTCTTAATTATCCTTATCTTTACAAAGGTAATTTTTGGGCCCATGGATAAAAAATCCTTTATAAACAGCTCTGATCCTGATACAATAGACAAGCTATATCAGGACTTTTTGAGCGACCCCCGGTCAGTATCCGAAGACTGGCGGCATTTTTTCGAAGGCTTTGAATTTGCCAGGCAGGATTATAAGCCTAAAGCGATCACTGATCCGGAATATCCATCTGAATTCAAGGTGATCACCCTGATAAATGCTTACCGGCAGCGCGGTCATCTGTTCACGGCCACCAACCCGGTCAGGGTCCGTCGTAAATACTCGCCTACCCTTGACTATACCAACTTCGGCTTTGTTGAAGCCGATATGAATACTGTTTATCAGGCAGGGAATGAGTTAGGGATTGGCCCGGCCAGCCTCCGCGAGATCATCGCCCACCTGAACAAGACCTATTGTGCTTCTATTGGCGTTGAGTTTATGTATATCCGCCATCCTGAAGTTGTTGGATGGCTGAAGAAGCGCATGGAAAAGAGCCGGAACACACCGGACTTCAGCAATGATCAAAAGCATCAGTTCCTGAAGATGACCGGCAAGGCGGTGCTCTTTGAGAAGTTCATTCACAAGAAGTTTCCGGGCCAGAAGCGCTTTTCGCTGGAGGGAGCTGAATCACTCATCCCTGCACTTGATGCCATCACTCGTAGCGGGTCTGCACAGGGCATAAAAGAATTTGTTATCGGAATGCCGCATCGTGGCAGGCTCAATGTGCTGGCTAATTTCATGGAGAAGCCTTATGAAACCCTCTTTCATGAATTTGCAGGAGATGCGTATGAAGAGGAGTATCTCCTTGGCGACGTCAAATATCACCTGGGATATACCACAAAAAAGAAACTTGAAGATCAGGAGGTTAAGCTTACCCTCTCACCAAATCCTTCCCACCTGGAGGCGGTAGACCCTGTTGTTGAGGGCATCTCACGAGCCAGGATCGACAAGGACTACAAAGGTGATTACAGGCGGCTGGCCCCTATTCTTATCCATGGCGATGCCAGTATCGCCGGACAGGGCGTGGTGTATGAGGTTCTTCAAATGTCGGAGCTAACAGGCTACCGTACAGGAGGCACCATCCACCTTGTCATCAATAATCAGATAGGATTTACCACGAATTACCTTGATGCCCGTTCCAGCACCTATTGCACCGATGTGGCAAAGACAACCCTCAGCCCGGTATTCCACGTGAATGGCGACGATGTGGAGGCGGTGGTACATACCATACAGCTGGCCATGGAGTTCAGGCAGAAATTTCATAAGGATGTGTTCATCGACCTGCTTTGCTACCGTAAATACGGACATAATGAAGGTGATGAGCCACGTTTTACGCAGCCCATGCTCTATAAGATCATAGAGCAGCACCCCAATCCCCTGGAAATTTATCGCAAAAAGCTTATTGCTGAGGGTGTCATTCAGGAAGCTGATGCTAAAGAGACAGATGGTGCTTTTAACAGCATCCTTGAAGAGAGCCTTGAAAAAGCCAGGAAGATGGGCAATGCCAGCATAGGCTCTTTTCTGAAAGAGACATGGCATGAGATCAGCAAGGCAAGCCCTGTTGATTTTGAGATTTCGCCCGATACCGGTGTAAAAGAGGGTGACCTGCTCAGGATCGGGAAGAAAATTTGCTCTCTTCCGCCTGATGAAAAACTATTCAGGAAGCTGACACGCCTGCAGCAAAACCGCCTCGGTATGCTCGAAGGTGAGGGAGTGCTTGACTGGGCCATGGGCGAGCTGCTGGCATATGGCACACTGCTGGACGAAGGCATCCCGGTCAGGCTCAGCGGGCAGGATGTTGCCAGGGGCACATTCTCACACCGCCATGCCGTATTAAAAATTGAAGATTCGGAAAAAGAATACCTGCCGCTGAACCATATCAGTGAAGAGCAGGCCAGGATCGAGATCTACAACTCTTCCCTCTCAGAATATGGTGTGCTTGGCTTTGAGTACGGCTATGCGCTGGCTTCACCCAATGCACTCACCATCTGGGAAGCACAATTTGGCGACTTTGCCAATGGCGCCCAGATCATCTTTGACCAGTTTCTGAGCAGCGCCGAAGATAAATGGAATGTGATGAACGACCTGGTCGTACTCCTGCCTCATGGTTATGAGGGCCAGGGGCCCGAGCACTCCAGTGCCAGGATGGAGCGGTTTTTAAACCTCTGTGCCGAGTACAATATGCAAATTGTGAATGCGAGCACGCCCGCAAACTTCTTCCATGTGCTGCGAAGGCAACTGAAAAGAAAATTCAGAAAGCCCCTCATCATTTTTACGCCCAAAAGTTTGCTCCGGCATCCCTTATGTGTATCACCCCTTAAAGATTTTGCTACAGGAGGTTTCCAGGAACTTATTGACGATTCGCTTGCCGATCCCCAAAAAACAAGCCGGGTAATCTTTTGTACAGGAAAAATATATTACGAGTTGCTTGAGGAAAAGCAAAAGCATGGCCTGAACGATACGGCCATCATCCGCTTAGAACAACTATTTCCTTTACCACTTACGCAGATCAGGAACCTTATTATCAAGTACAAGCATGCCAATGACTGGGTATGGGTGCAGGAAGAGCCTGTGAACATGGGTGCATGGCCCTATATTAAGCTGCACTTCCATGAAGTTGATCTCAGGCTTGTAGCAAGGCCTGCCAGCGGCAGCCCGGCGACGGGATCAAGTAAATTTCATATGATCCGCCATCAAAAGATCATTGAAAAGTCCTTTGGTGAATGCGACTGCCCGATGGTTGAAGAGGAATGCAGGATGATGTGCATAGGTAACAGATGGCGTTCTTTTGACGTAGAAATACAAAAGCTTAAGGATGCAGAAGTAAACACAGGAATGTTTTCGGCAAAGAAAAAGCTGAAACCCAAATAGCATACACCCACTGAAAGAATATCCATATGATCATAGAAGTAAAAATACCAAGCCCCGGAGAGTCCATCAACGAAGTTCAGCTTGCCAGCTGGCTGGTTGCCGACGGGCAGCAGCTTGCAAAGGATGAAGAAATTGCAGAGGTAGATTCTGACAAGGCTACCCTTACGATCAGTGCGGAAGCCACCGGCATGATCACGCTGAAAGCATCAGAGGGAGATACCCTGGAGGTAGGTAGTGTTATTGCCCTTATTGATACGGAGGCAAAAGGGTCCGCCGTCGCTAAAGCTAAGGCGGACGAGGAATCCGCCGTCGCTAAAGCTAAGCCGGACGAGGAATCCGCCGTCGCTGAAGCTAAGGCGGGCGAGGGACACCTAATGCATCTGTCGCCGCTGGCAAAAAAAATGCTTAAAGAAGGAGGAAGCAGTGAGGAGGAATTTGCTGAATTCCTTAAAAAATACCGGGCCGGGAAAAAAGATGTTGAATTTTTCCTGTCAGAGAGATCTAAAACACCGGCAGCTGAAACGAAGGACACAGAAGCATCATGGGGCGGCACACGTGATACCGAAAGGGAAAAGCTTTCCACCTTGCGCTTAAAGCTTTCGGAACGTCTTGTATCGGTAAAAAACGAGACCGCCATGCTCACCACCTTCAACGAGGTGAACATGACACCCATCATGGAGATCCGCAAGCAACATAAGGAAGCATTTAAGGAGAAATTTGATGTATCTCTCGGCTTCATGTCATTTTTCACCAGGGCTGTCACCATTGGCCTGAAACATTTTCCCAGGGTAAATGCCCAGATCGATGGCGATGAAATAGTGATGCATGATTATGCCGATATCGGCATTGCTGTGAGTGCCCCGAAAGGGCTTATGGTTCCTGTCTTGCGCAATGCTGAGCAGATGAGCCTTGCTAAGATCGAGATCAGGATCAGGGAGCTTGCAGCAAAAGCACGTGAGGGAAAGCTAAGCCTGGATGAGATGAGTGGTGGCACCTTCACCATTACCAACGGAGGTGTTTTCGGTTCTATGCTTTCAACCCCTATCATCAATCCGCCACAAAGCGCTATTCTGGGGATGCACAATATTGTGGAAAGGCCTGTTGCCGTTGATGGCAAGGTTGAGATCCACCCACTCATGTACCTGGCTGTGTCATATGATCACCGTATTATTGATGGCAGCGAAGCGGTGGGCTTCCTTGTTAAGATCAAGGAAATGCTGGAAGAACCCACGAAGATGTTGCTTGGGGGCAGTGATCCGGTAAAATCATTGCTGCAATTATAATATATTTGCATCATGCGAATAAAGACTGATTTTCTGATCATCGGTTCGGGGATCGCCGGGCTCATATACGCGCTCAAGGTTGCCGATCATGGAAAGGTTTGTGTGTTAACAAAGTCTGCTGCTGAAGAGACTGCCACCAAATATGCACAGGGCGGCATTGCAGCAGTGATGTATACCCCTGACTCTTATGAGAAACATATTATCGATACCATCGTGGCCGGCGATGGCCTGAACAACAAGAAAATCGTTGAACTGACCATCAAGGAATCCACCGCACGTATACGCGAGCTCATTGAATGGGGAGCCCAGTTTGATAAGAACGATGCAGGCGATTACGACCTGGCCAGGGAGGGAGGTCATTCGGAGCGACGTGTTTTTCATCATAAAGACAGCACCGGACTGGAAATAGAAAGGGCACTCATAAGCAAGATCATAGAGCATCCCAATATCAAGATCCTCGAAAACCATTTCGCCATTGACCTGATCACGCAACACCACCTTGGTATAGATATAAACAGGAAAGATAAAGACATACAGTGCTACGGAGTATATTCCCTTGACCCTGAAACAAAGGAGATATGGACCATCCTTGCAAAGACTACTTTGCTGGCCACCGGGGGTGCAGGCAATACGTATACAAACACAACCAATCCTTCTGTTGCAACAGGCGACGGGATTGCCATGGCATATCGCGCCAAGGCCATTGCTGAAAACATGGAATTCATACAGTTCCACCCTACAGCTTTATTTAATCCCAGCGAAAAGCCCTCTTTTCTTATCACGGAAGCACTCAGGGGCTATGGAGCTATATTAAAAACAAGTAGTGGTGATGAGTTCATGCAAAAGTACGATGACAGGGGATCGCTTGCCCCCAGGGATATCGTTGCCCGTGCCATCGACAACGAGATGAAACTTTCGGGTGATGATTTTGTATTTCTCGATGCCACCCACCTTGACAAAGACGGGCTGATCAGGAATTTTCCGCGCATTTATGCTAAATGCCTGAGCATTAATATTGACATTACAAGAGATATGATCCCCGTGGTTCCTTCGGCCCACTACATTTGTGGCGGCATCAAAGTTGATGATTACTCCAGATCCTCCATCAAAAACCTTTATGCTTCGGGGGAATGTGCCTCAACAGGCTTGCATGGCGCCAACAGGCTGGCCTCAAACTCCTTAT
The DNA here is from genome assembly GCA_039714935.1 of Bacteroidota bacterium. GTDB lineage: Bacteria > Bacteroidota > Bacteroidia > Bacteroidales > B18-G4 > B18-G4. Next base: position 8,190 of record JBDLIJ010000145.1, read on the forward strand.
TGGAGTCGGCAGTATTTTCTCACCGGGCGAGCATTTCATCCGTCAACAGCATTTCTGATATTAAGCATCATGATGAAGTACCAGACTGGAATGCTGAAGGCACCGTACTCAATGAAGAGATGATCCTTATCACGCAATCATTAAAAGAATTGCGGGCTATTATGAGTAATTATGTGGGCATCGTCCGTTCCGACCTGAGGTTAAAACGTGCCCTCGACAGGCTGGAGATCATATACAGGGAGACGGAGGACCTTTATGA
>JBDLIJ010000146.1:0-8413 GCA_039714935.1 Bacteroidota bacterium
AAAATATGAATGAATCTCCTCCCTTAAATGGTATCCACTCAGGATAGGAGCCATAAAAGAGCGGAAAATAGAACATATCCACAACTTTCCCACGTAATACCCCCCCATATCCACCTGCTTCCGGTAAAAATTCAGCAACGGAGTGGAAGCTGCTCTGGTTAAAGATCATACCATAAAAAACGCTGTCGACAATATTGCCCAGGGCCCCCACAAACACAAGTGAAACACTGAAGATCAAGCCCATTTTGGCCCCTGTTTTGGAAAGAAATACCAGATAATACCCTATTAACATAACGGCGATGATCCGAAAGATGCTCAAAGCAAGTTTTCCGTAGCCACCACCAAGTGTCATCCCAAAAGCCATCCCTTCATTCTCGGTAAAATGAATCAGAAACCAATCTCCGATCACAGAAAATTCTTCGCCGAGGGTCATGTTTGTTTTCACCCAGACCTTCAGCACCTGGTCAAGCAGTAGAACGACAATAATCGTAAGGATAATGAGGGAAGATCTTTTCACAATACTTTACTTATTACCGGAAGGGATTAGTAATTACCTAAAATGACACCTGATGCAGCAACAACAACATTATTGATTATCGGTACTGGTTTTTCTTTGCATCAATACTGAGGGTAGCATGAGGCACGCTTCTCAGTCTTTCTTTAGAGATCAGTTTACCTGTTGCCCTGCAAATGCCATAGGTTTTGTTTTCAATTCTCACCAGGGCATTTTCAAGGTTCTGAATAAACTTGCTCTGGCGTGCTGCCAGGCGGCTGTTTTCCTCTTTTGACAGGACCTGATATCCTTCTTCGAGTACTTTAAATGTTGGAGAAGTATCATTTGTACCATGCTCATTGGCGTTGGTATATGCTTCTGTCAGCATCTCCAAATCGTTGCGGGCTTTTTCAAGTTTTATCTCGATGATCCCCTTAAATTCGGCAAGTTCCTCATCAGAATACCTCGTCTTGACCTCTTCTTTTTTTTCCTTCTTTGCCATAAATCTGATTTTAGAATGAAACAATCAAACCTTATCAATATTGATATTTGCCATGATCTTGTCTGTAAGTTCAACCCGGATGATACTGTCTTCAGGGAGCTTTTCTGTCAGATCAAGTGATTCGGCAAGGGTTTCTGAACAAATATAATCATAATTGTTCATGATTGCATCACTTATTTCACTGTTTTTTTCAATTTTCAGGCTGATTTTATCGGTCACCTCAAAGCCATTGTCCTTACGCAGGTTCTGTATCCTGTTAACCAGGTCGCGGGCAATGCCTTCTTCAATAAGTTCAGGTGTCAGTGTAACGTCAAGCGCAACTGTTAAATTGCCCATGCCGGCGATCAGCCAGCCCGGAATATCCTGGGTAATGATATCCACATCACTAAGTAATATCTCTATCTCCTTACCATCAATAGTGAGTATTAAATTCCCCTCCTGTTCGAGTTGTGTTATTTCATCCTGGCCAAAAGCATTTACTGCGGCTGCGATCTGCTTCATCATCTTTCCGTATTTGGGGCCCAGGGCCTTAAAATTGGGTTTGATGCTTTTAACAAGCACGCCAGCGGTATCTTCAAGATATTCAAGCTCTTTCACGTTAACCTCTGAAAGGATCAGGTTTTCAACCTCTTTCAGTTGCTTTTCAAACTTTTTATCGAGCACAGGAATCATTATTTTGTTGAGAGGCTGTCGTACCCTGATATTTGATTTCTTCCTGAGTGAAAGCACCATAGAAGAGAATTTCTGTGCCATCTGCATTCGTTCTTCCAGGTCTTTGTTGATCATACTTTTGTTTACAGCCGGAAAGTCAGTAAGGTGAATGGAGTCGACATTTTCTTTTCCTGTTACCCCATTCAGGTCGAGATACAGCCTGTCCATATAAAATGGTGCAATGGGAGCAGATAGTTTTGCAACCACATCCAGGCATTGATACAGCGTTTGATAAGCAGATATCTTATCCGAAGTATAATCGCCTTTCCAGAAACGCCTTCTGCTTAGCCTTACATACCAGTTACTGAGATGGTCATTAACAAACTCAACAATGGCACGTCCGGCACGGGTAGGCTCATAGTCGCCATATGCTTCGTCAACAAGTTCGATAAGTGTATTTAATTCGGAAAGTATCCAGCGGTCGATCTCGGGGCGGTCGTCAGTGGCAACATCTTCTTCAGTATATGTGAAGCCGTCAATATTCGCATACAGGGCGAAAAAAGCATAGGTATTATACAGTGTACCAAAGAATTTACGCTGTACCTCACGTATATTATTGCTGTCAAACTTCAGGTTATCCCATGGTTGTGAGTTGGTGATCATATACCAGCGGGTTGCATCCGGCCCATACTGGTGGATCGTCTCAAAAGGGTCAACGGCATTACCCAGTCTTTTCGACATTTTGTTGCCTTCCTTATCCAGCACCAAACCGTTTGAGACACAGGTTTTATACGACACCTTATCAAAGAGCATCACAGCAATGGCGTGGAGTGTAAAAAACCATCCGCGTGTTTGGTCAACACCCTCTGCAATAAAGTCTGAAGGAAAATATTTTTCCAGCTCGCTATTTTCAAAAGGATAATGGAATTGCGCATATGGCATGGCTCCGGAATCAAACCATACATCGATCAGGTCTGGCTCGCGATACATTTTTTTTCCTGCAGGGGATGCCAGAACGATATTATCAACAAAAGGCCTGTGCAGGTCAAAGGTTTCATAGTTTTCCTTTGACATATCCCCGGCTTTGAAGCCTTGCATTGGATTGTTTTCCATGTATCCTGCGGCCACTGATTTTTCGATCTCTGCAAAGAGTTGTTCGGCGGAGCCGATACAAATTTCTTCACTTCGGTCTTCAGTAGTCCATATCGGCAAGGGAGTACCCCAGAACCTGGACCTGGAGAGGTTCCAGTCGACCAGGTTTTCCAGCCAGTTTCCGAAACGGCCCGTGCCTGTAGCAACAGGTTTCCAGTTGATGGTATTATTAAGCTCCATCAGGCGTTCTTTGTAAGCAGTAGTTTTGATAAACCAGCTGTCGAGCGGATAGTAAAGAATGGGTTTATCAGTACGCCAGCAATGCGGATATGAGTGTTCGTATTTCTCAGTTTTAAAGGCTTTATTTTCCTTTTTTAACTTTACGATGATGTCAATATCTACAGAATCCTCTTTTTTCTCAGGGTCGAAATCAACAGCATATTCATTCTTTACATACCGGCCTGCAAACTCACCCATGGCCTCAACAAATTTCCCTTGTTTGTCGACCATTGTCAGCGAGCCGATACCATTTTCACGTCCCACCTTAAAGTCATCTGCACCAAAGCTAGGAGCGATATGAACGATCCCGGTCCCGTCCTCTGTGGTTACAAAGTCGCCTGTAACAACACGGAATGCATCCCCATCTTCAGGCTGTGCGTAAGGAAGCAATTGCTCATAGTTAAGCCCTTTTAGTTCAGCTCCGCTGAACTCAGCTGTAATTTTAAAAGGAATGGCTTTCTGTCCGGCCTCATATTCATCAAGGCTTAATTCTGCATTCTTCTCCGGAAAATATTTCCCAAAAAGGTCTTTAGCAACAACAACGGTTATCGGAAGGCCGGTATAGGCATTATAGGTTTGAACAAGATTATATTTGATTTTCTTCCCAACTGCCAGGGCAGTGTTTGAGGGTAGCGTCCAGGCTGTGGTTGTCCAGGCAAGGAAGTAAACATCCCCATGTGATCTCTCGAACAAGAAAGCTGACTTGTCATCCCTGATTGCCTTAAACTGAGCAACTACAGTAGTATCTTTCACATCGCGATAGCAACCCGGAAGGTTCAGTTCGTGTGAGCTCAGACCTGTGCCTGCCGCAGGAGAAAATGGCTGTATGGTATAGCCTTTATAAATGAGTTTCTTATCATAAAGTTTTTTCAGCAGCCACCAAACGGTTTCTATGTACTTATTATCAAAAGTGATATACGGGTGTTCGAGGTCAACCCAGTACCCCATCTCTACAGTCAGTTCATCCCAGAGGTCTTTATATTTCATAACCTCGGTACGGCATGCCTGGTTATATTCTTCAACACTGATTTTGGATCCGATATCTTCCTTTGTGATCCCGAGTGTTTTCTCTACGCTGATCTCAACAGGCAGTCCGTGGGTATCCCATCCGGCCTTACGATCAACCAAAAAGCCTTTCTGTGTTTTATAGCGGCAAAAAATATCCTTGATTGCGCGGGCCATAACGTGATGGATCCCCGGCTTGCCATTGGCTGAGGGCGGACCTTCATAAAATATATATGGATCATGATCCTCCCTGATATCAAGGCTCTTTTGAAAGATATTATGATCTTCCCAGTGCTTACCTATTTCTTTCCCGGTTTCGGTAAGGTTCAGCTGCTTATATTCACGGTATTTTTTCTTCATTGACTGATGCTAATCATCTGTTTTTTAACGAGGGGCAAAAATAGGAAAAAATATCGGAATTATATTATCGGGGAGTTTTAATGGGTAGATGCCGGATACCGGTTCAGCGAATTAAATAGAAAATCTCCAGGCGCAGAAGTATTCATCGGGGTGTGGATCAGGCGGGCAGGCAATACATTCGGTTTTAATGCGGGAGTCGATTGCTTCGGCGAAGTTTGTATATTCGACCAATCCACCTGACTTACACGGATAATCATCAAGGCCCTTACGCTTTCGGGCTACCTGCACACGGCATTCGTTCATACGAAAGACGAAGCTGTTTTCTGTTTCCTCGGTAACAGACTGCTTGTTCACATAAGCATAAAGGCGAAATTGAAGTGCCTTTTTCAGTCCTTCCAGCCCGGCCTGTTCAGGTAATCCCAGCATACGCTTTACCGACCATGCCTCCAGGGGGGAGAACTGTGCCCAGGCGCTATCGTTACAGCGCTTAGCTTCGTTCATGCCGTATTCAAATTCCACTGCCTGAAACCATACTCCATCATTGGCCAGCCAGTTCACGGCTGAGCCTTCCATGAGCTCATCCAGTTTCTCGTCAGGCAGATCCAGTAGTGGTTGAGGGGCACCGTCTTCATTTTCAAAATCCAGTATCTTCCCCAGGCGCTTCATTTGTATGGCATAGCTTTTTTGCCAGGCTGCATCCAGGGCTTTATATGCTTTTTTACGTCCCATCTGGTGCTGTACCTCCGCAAACCAGATGGCATGATGCATCATGGTGCGGTGAAAAAAGTCGAGTATGAGTTTGGCCTTTTCTGCTTTTGTTAAGTTTTCTGATTGCATTTTCTCTATTTGGATAATTCGTGTTTAAAAATTGTATTTGTTAATATGGATGTCAAGATATCAACCGGCACTCCGGTATCGTAATCATTCAGGATTTCTCTTACCCTGTCCTTCATATCTTCCTCTTTTGTTGTCTTCAGGACCACATCCTTCAATTCCCTGAACTGTGATCCTTTCAGCTCATCCTGCAAGGCCTCAATGATGATATGAAAAAACTGATCGTCTTCCACCGACTTATCGGGAAGGCCAAATGCCTCGAGCTCCTCAATAGAAGCTTCAAGGGTTTTCCTGCCAAGTTTTTTACAACTGTCAAGGTAAGAGGATGATCCGCTGGTATCACGTAGCGACCATGATGAATAATCGTATTCGATGCTTTCAATCTGCCTGATCTTCTCCGATGTGTCGCCAAAAATGCGGGCCAGCATCACAATGGTGAACTTTTTCCATGCTTCCAGATCAAAGTCTTTAATCTCAAGTCTTTCGATCTGCTTCTTAAGTATTGCTATTTCTTTTTTTGCCATGGCTTGAGTCTTTGCTGATTATATCATCTAAAAATACGAAAATTCATCCATTATTTCAACTTCTCCACATCATGGCGTTCAATGACCTTGCCTACCGGGTACAGGTTTTTCTTTTCATCCCAGTAAGGAGTTTTCGAATAGAACCAGTTGAGCATGCCCCATTGTGATTTAGGGAAATCGGGATCTTCGGCTTTCATCCTTTCAAACTCCACCAGCAGCTCAGGGTCAGCTTTTATCATTTCCCTTGCCATGCCTTCCATTACATATGTTTCAGAATACTCCTTTTGTTCGAATATAGCATTAAAGAAACCCCATCGCACATATGAGTCGGGGGCTTCAGGTTCGAGGATATTGGCGATCACCCTGGCGTTACGCTGATTCATGTCGATGAGGGCTGATCCCTCAGGGAAATAAACAGTATCACGAGATGAAACATAGTCAATATTGTTCATCATGAACCTGCCCTCATACGGCTCTCTTCGCCATCCGGGTTTTCTGAATCGATACTGCTCGACCCATATTTCTGTTTCATCTGTCAGGTAGCTTATCTCAGCCCCATGTATGGCCAGTCGTGAGATCACCTCTTTCCATTGGGGTGGGATAATGTATGCTTCGGGGAGGTCAACTTCAGCAGCAGGGATGGATTTATGAAACCAGGGTAATTCGTATGTCGCTGGCCTGTCGGGATGGTACTGATACCAGCTTCCTCCTGTCAGGTCGCTTTCAACAATATCATACTCAACGCCTTTGAATTCAACCATACTACTATCGGTGTCGTCCCTTTTCCAGCTAATGGGAAACGGCCTGTCGCGAAAAGATGCTGTTGCAGTAGTCTCATCAGCTATATTGATCATTCGCCTCAGTTTTTTTGCATTATTATTCAGGTATTCAGCAGCAAAACCCAGCAGCGCATAGGTTGCTTCAGTCCTGTCTTTATGGGGCTTCAACATATGGGTTTCGATGAGCAGTCCGGGTCTGTTTTTTATGGCCGTATATCCCTGCGACAATCTTGGAGCGCCTACTCCTGAACGCAAGCCACTCTGGGGGTCATGCCAGCGACGAAAACTAACATATGGAAACATAAGATAGCCGGAAGCATCCATATTTCCCCTCACCCAGGGGATGAATTCCTTTTCCTGCCAGCGTGTAAGCATCGGATCCATGGTGCCATATACCTCCATGGCATAGGTGATTATATATTGATAGTCGGCTCCATCGGTAGTATGGCAATCAACAAAGAAATCGGGTAGCCAGACATTGAACATCTTAAGCCAGGCCTGCATTTCAGGAGTATCGGCCTTCAGGAAGTCCCGATTCAGATTAAGATTTTGGGCATTTGTCCTCCACCCCATTTCTACGGGTCCGTTCTGATTGATTCTGTTATGTGGGCCGAAACGATTAAGGCCATCAACATTAAAAGCAGGCAGAAAAATGAATGTTACATTTTTAAGTAAATGTTTCTTTTCTCCGGTGATGGCAATATCGCGCATGAGCATTAATATGGCATCTGTTCCCTCAGCCTCACCGGGGTGGATCCCTCCTTCAACAAGCATGATTACATCATCGGATTTCCGGACATCATCAGGTGTAGATAAGCCTTTTTTATTGATGATAAGCACAGGGATTTCGTAGCCGCCGGCACTCTTTCCCATTAGCTGGTAATGAACCTGGGGGGAGCTGCTTGCCAGTCTCTTACAATAATCGATGACCTCCTCATACTTTGCTGTTCGCAAACCATCTGATGATTCAAATGTTGTGGTCCATGAATCCTCCTGGGAGAAGAGAAGGGAGCAAAACAGGAGTGCCAGGAAAAGAGATGATAAATTCTTCATAATCTGATGTTTAGTGAGAGGACTCTACTTCCCAGCCATAGTCAACATACTCCCAGCAATAATCATCACCATGGACATTAACCATGAGAAAACCTTCTTCTATATTGTCGTTGGCACCGTTCCACCACCTGCCGGATACCGCTCCTACAGTAATAAAATGGGTGCCATAAACATCTATGTCTTCCATATAATGTAAGTGTCCTTGCAGCACTATCTTCAAGTTGTGATCGGTGAAGAGGTCCAATACTTCCCTGGCATTTTCTACAACCAGACCATGATAGTCCGGAGCGTATTCACCATACAGTATCTGTGTAAAAACAGTGATAAAAGGAATATGGGTTGAAATGACAATCGGTGTGCCGGAATCTACTTCCAGCAAGTCGTTTTCTATCCACTCCATCTGCTCCGCATCGATCATACCAATATAATGGCGATCGTCCGTTTCCTGGACAGAATTCAGGATCACAAAATGCCATCCCTTATGATCAAATGCATAATATGTATCTCCTAATCTCTTTTTAAACATGCCGAATCTGTATTCAGGATGGTCAGGCTCAATACCACTTTTTTCATAAACCCCAAACACCTCGTGATTCCCGATTGTATTATACACAGGCATATCAAAATCTTTTGACACTTCTTCATACAAATTATAAAGGCTGTCGGCCCTGCCGTAGCCCACACCCAATGCATCCATGATCAGGTCGCCCCCCGTGATTACGAATTCGGGTTTCAGGGCATTTACTTCAGTGATGGCAGCCCTGAATCCTTCTACAGCATTTTGCTCAGGCTGCAAATGGATATCGGTCATGAAGGCAAATGAAAAGCTTTCCTTTTCGCA
>JBDLIJ010000147.1:0-8229 GCA_039714935.1 Bacteroidota bacterium
ACCAACTCAACCAATTCAACCAACTCAACCAATTCAACCAATTCAACCATCATTTCCTTCCTTATTTTAATTTGAATCAGTTCTAAATTCCTAAGCTGTATTGCGCATTTAAAAAATCGGTTTAATTTTGTATTGTTAAATCTTTAACAACTAATAAAAATTATTCATAAACGCATTATTAAAGTGTTGAATATATGAAAGATAACGTGCAAAACATCATCAGCAACTACCAAGGTGACAAAACGCGTTTGGTGGATATCCTCAGCGATATCCAGGCTGCGTACAATTGTATACCGGATGAAGCCGTGGGCGTCATCGCAGAGCAATTGAACATGTCGACAGTTGATGTAGAGCAGACTTTGTCGTTTTACCATTTCTTCACCCAAAAGCCGACAGGTAAATACACTGTTTATCTGAACGATAGCGTCGTGGCTAAAATGATGGGAAGGGATGAAATTGCCAGTGCTTTTGAAGAAGAAGCCGGGGTGAAATTCGGATCTGTTACAGAAGACGAATTGATCGGCCTTTTCGATACTGCTGATATAGGCATGAACGACCAGGAGCCTGCGGCCCTCATTAACGGAGTTCCATTTACCAATCTTACAAAATCCAAAGTTAAGGAACTTGTTGCAGGCTTCAAGGCCGGTAAGGCCGTCAACGATATGCTTGGTGAAGTAGGAGACGGGATGAATGCCGACAGCCGCATCATGTCAATGGTAAACAATAATTGCCATAAGAAAACAGGATCTGTACTTTGCCTTGAATATCCGACAGGTACAGCACTGAGGCGTGCGTTAACCATTACACGTGAGGCTGTGATAGGAACTGTGAAGCGTTCGAACATCAGGGGAAGGGGTGGTGCCGGCTTCCCGGCTGGCCTCAAATGGGAATTCTGCCGCAAATCAAATGGCGACAAGAATTACCTTGTTTGTAATGCTGATGAAGGTGAACCCGGAACTTTCAAGGAAAGGGTAATACTGACGGAGATGCCCGAGCAACTTTTTGAAGGTATGGCCATTGCAGGTTATGCAATCGATACCAATGAGGGCATCCTTTACCTCAGGTCAGAATATGCTTACCTGAAGGAGTATCTCGAAGATGTTTTGCAGAAAATGAGGGATGAGAACTTCCTGGGAGAAGCCATCCTGGGAAAAAAAGACTTCAATTTCGACATCAGGATACAAATGGGGGCAGGCGCTTATGTCTGCGGTGAGGAGTCGGCCCTGATAGAATCGATGGAAGGGAAACGCGGTGAGCCACGTAACCGTCCGCCATTCCCGGTGCAATCAGGATATTTGGAAAAACCTACCGTAGTGAACAACGTCGAAACACTCAGCACAGTAGTAAAGATCGTACTGTATGGATGTGACTGGTTTAAAGCTATTGGTACTGAAGAATCGGCAGGTACAAAGCTGCTTAGTATTTCCGGTGATTGTAAATCGCCGGGTGTATATGAAGTTGAATATGGTATGACTGTCAGGGAGATGCTCGAGATGGTGGAAGCCGACTCCGTTCAGGCTGTTCAGGTCGGCGGGCCTTCCGGCACATGCATTCATGAGGAGATGTTCAACCGTCGCATATGCTTTGAGGATTTGCCTACCGGTGGTGCCATGATCGTGATCGGTAAAGATCGTGATCTGCTCAGAGAGATCGTAGTTAACTACATGGATTTCTTTATAGATGAATCATGCAGCTCTTGTGCTCCCTGCCGTTCACTCACCGTGATCCTGAAGAACAAGCTCATGAAATTGCTCAATGGCTTCGGAACCAAAGCCGATATCGACGAGCTGTATAATTGGGGACAGTATATGAAACAGGCCAACCGCTGCGGACTTGGCCAGACTGCTGCCAACCCCATCCTCAGCACCATCGAAAACTTTCGTCCACTGTATGAAGCACTTGTTAAAACCGATGACGAATTTGTGTCTGAATTTGACATGGACAAGGCGGTGCAGGCTTCGTGTAATTATGTTGACAGAGTGCCAAATATTCATTAATCCCATTTAAGAATCTGAAACGACTTAAAATATGAACGACAAGATCAAAATATTTATTGATGGAAAAGAGTGCTGGACCGATCCTGGTAACAGCATTATCGATGCCGCCAAAGAAAACGGCATCTACATTCCGTCTCTTTGTCATGTGGAAGGTGTAAAACCTGCTGGTTCATGCCGGATATGTAATGTAAATGTGAACGGCCGCAATATGACGGCTTGTAGCACTCCTGTTGCGGATGGCATGAGCATTGAAAGCGAAAGCCCTGAGCTGGAGGAAATGCGTAAAGCGATCATCGAGGTCATGTTTGTAGCTGGAAACCATTTCTGCCCTGCATGTGAAAAAAGCGGCAACTGCGAACTGCAGGCGCTGGGATATAAGTACCAGATGATGGTACCACGCTTCCCATACGAGTTCCCGGATAAAGGTGTGAATGCCGACAGTAAATTTATTTATCACGACAGAAACCGCTGTATTATGTGCAAGCGTTGTGTTCGCACTGTGATCAAGGATGGAAAGCATGTCTTTGCCCTGAATGGCAGAGGCGGCAACAACCTCCATATTGAGCTCGATACCGGGCTTGCATCTCAGCTTACTGAGGCAGAAGCCCAGGAAGCCATGGACATCTGTCCGGTGGGCGCCATACTTAAAAAAGAGCGTGGCTACTATGCACCTATCGGGGAGCGTAAGTTCGACAAAGTGGTTATAGGTAGTGAAATCGAAAATAAATAATATAAAAGGAGACCAGATAATGAGCAAACCAGTAGTAGCAACAACATCGCTGGCCGGCTGTTTCGGATGTCATATGTCTATACTCGATATCGACGAAAGGATACTTGAACTGATCGAGCTGGTTGAATTCAACAAATCTCCCGTGGATGATATCAAAACCTTCACCAAGCAGTGCGATATCGGCCTTATCGAAGGCGGATGCTGCAATAGTGAAAATATTCATGTTTTGAAAGACTTCCGGAAGAATTGTAAGATCCTCGTTTCACTTGGTGAATGTGCCATTATGGGTGGCCTTCCCGCTTTAAGAAATGGGATCCCGGTGGAAGAATGTATCCGTGAAGCATATCTCGACGGACCCACTGTAGGCCTCAACAAGGAGCAGGTGCTGCCGAACGACGACGAATTGCCAATGATCCTTGATAAGGTTTATCCCTGCCATGAGATCGTAAAGATCGACTATTACCTGCCGGGATGCCCGCCAAGGGCCGACCTCATCTGGAATGCGCTTGTCGCACTCGTCACAGGTGATGAGCTGAAATTACCTTATGAAGTTGTAAAATTTGATTAAAAAGGAGACCTCAATATGTCACAAAAAATAACAATCGAACCGGTAACCCGCGTGGAAGGACACGGCAAGGTTACTGTACACCTGGACGATCAGAACAATGTTTCGCAAACCAGGTTGCATATTGTAGAATTCAGGGGATTTGAACGCTTCGTGCAGGGACGCCCGTATTGGGAGGCACCCGTACTCGTTCAGCGCCTCTGTGGCATCTGCCCTGTAAGCCACCACCTGGCTGCAGCAAAAGCATTGGACGTCATTGCCGGAGCAGGCACAGGCGACGGACTGACCCCTACAGGTGAGAAAATGCGCCGCCTGATGCACTACGGACAAATGTTCCAGTCACATGCACTGCATTTCTTTCACCTGGTATCACCCGACCTGCTGTTCGGTATCGATGGTGACCCGGCCATAAGAAACGTGATCGGCGTAGCCCTGATGCAAAAAGACCTTGCCGTGCAGGGTGTGATGATGCGTAAGTACGGGCAGGAGATCATCCGGGCCACGGCTGGTAAAAAGATACATGGTACCGGTGCTATCCCGGGGGGGATCAACAGGCACCTCGACCCTGTAGAAAAGGAATCATTCCTCAACGGCCCCGACCCGCTTAACATCGATCAGATGATCACCTGGGCACAGGGAGCACTCGACTTCTTTAAAGGATATTATAAGGAGAACAAACAGTTTATCGACAGCTATGCACAATTCCCGTCGAACCACCTGAGCCTTGTGCGTAAGGATGGTGCCCTGGATCTTTATCATGGTGTGTTGCGTGCAGTTGATAATGAAGGAAATAAGATCCTTGACGATGTCGACTATCAGGATTATAACAAGTATATTGAAGAGGAAGTGCGCTCATGGAGCTACATGAAATTTCCTTACCTGAAGCATCTTGGCAAAGAAAAGGGATGGTACAGGGTAGGCCCGCTGGCACGTTTGAATACATGCGATTTTATCCCTTCCCCACTTGCACAAAAGGAGTTTGAAGCGTATAAAGCCGTTACAAATGGTAAGCCAAACGACATGTGTATGCACTATCATTATGCAAGGCTGATAGAAACCCTGCATGCTGCAGAGATGATGAAAGAATTGCTTAATGATCCGGACCTTCTGGAAGGAGAGCTTACAACGAAAGGAACAAAACAAAGTGGTGGTGTTGGTGTGATAGAAGCACCACGCGGAACCTTGTTCCACCATTATGAAGTAAACGAAAAAGATCAGATCACCATGGCTAACCTGATCGTCTCAACAACTAATAACAACGAACCTATGAACCAATCAGTGAATAGGGTTGCCAAGAGTTGGATGAACGGCCATACCGAGATCACAGAGCCTATGATGAATGCTGTTGAAGTTGCAATCAGGGCCTATGACCCATGCCTGAGCTGTGCCACACACGCACTCGGACAGATGCCATTGGAAGTAGCTCTTTATGATGCTGCCAACAATCTGATTGATAAAAAAAGAACCTAGAAACCTTTGAAAGTACTGATATACGGATACGGAAATCCTGGCCGACAGGATGATGGCCTCGGAAATGCTTTCGTCAACAGGATCAGGGAATGGGTTGCTATCGAAGGATTGCACGACTTTTCTTTCGATAGCAATTATCAGCTGAACATTGAAGATGCTGATGCCATCTCTGATATGGACCTTGTTATCTTTGCCGATGCTTCAGAAGAAGACATTGATGGTTTCTGCCTTAGCAAAGTCGACGGCACTTCCGGGGTTTCATTTACAACCCATGCCGCATCTCCGGGTTATATCGTAAAATTATGTGAGGAATTATTTAACAAAAAACCATTAGTTTTGCTGTTGCATATTAAGGGCTATGAATGGGAGTTTAAAGAGGGGATCAGCGATAAGGCCATGGTAAATTTGAATGCCAGCCTGGTCTATATGAAGAAAAAACTTTCGCATCCTGAAAAATTCCAAAAGAAAAGCCTCAAGTTTTGTTAAATACCTTACTAATGAAATGATTATGGACCTGAAGACCACTTATATGGGATTGGACCTGAAGAATCCCGTTATTGTCAGCAGCTCAAAACTTACCGGTGATATTGAAAGCATTCGCAACTGTGTTGATCATGGGGCAGCGGCAATAGTACTAAAATCCTTATTCGAAGAACAACTTCTGGAGGATGTTGATAAATTGCTGGATAGGGAAGAGAAGTATTTTTCGTATCCTGAGGCTGTAGACTATGTGACTGAGCACTCAAAGGATCAAAGCGTGAAGGAATATGTTAAACTGCTGGAGGATGCAAAAGAGTATACTGATATTCCTGTCTTTGCCAGTATTAACTGTACCACACCAAATGAATGGCCACGCTTTGCAAAAGTACTGGAAGAAGCCGGTGCCGATGGTATAGAACTGAATATTGCCATCATCCCAATGAAAGGCGAAATCACAAGTATTGAAGTGGAAGACAGGTATGTGGAGATTATCAAAGAAGTGAAGAAGTATACCAGCCTGCCCGTATCGGTTAAATTCGGACCGCTCTTTACATGTCCTGTAAATATTATTCAGCGGATGGATCAGGCCGGAGCCGATGCCCTCGTAATCTTCAATCGTTTTTATCGCCCCGACATCGATATCCATTCCGAGACCGTCGTGCATAACAATATTCTCAGTGCCCCTGAGGAAATGACACAATCATTGCGCTGGGTTTCGCTGCTTTCTGATAAAGTGAAATGTGATGTGGCGGCAAACACCGGCATTCATGATGCGGAAGGAGTGATCAAGCAACTCCTGGGTGGTGCCGACGCTGTGCAGATATGCTCAGCTTTATACAGTAACGGGATCAGTTATATTGATACGATACTAAATGATCTTAAAAACTGGATGGAAGAGCATAATTATAATGCTATCAATGATTTTAAAGGAAATATCGCCCGCGACAATGAAAATGCCGCCGCCTTTGCCAGGCTTCAGTTTATGAAACGAAACTTCTGATTTCCGGTACCCGGTATCCGGCACCTAATAATCATACCATCCCATTTTCCCCTACACCATACCCAAGTGCGTTTTTGCCAGTCTTGATGATATTCTGTCCTTCACAGGCAGATATCCCGGTCCATTTACAATTTTTGCAATGATTGGTTCCATTGATCTGTACGCTCCAGCATTCGTTATGAGATAGTTTGGATGTGTCAACTTTTTTCATAACACATAGATTGATAACTAAAAAGTGGAAAAAAACCAGAATATCCCTATTCCGATAGCGATAGCACCTCCAATAATCCTGATGGCCTGAAACGCCTTTGGGTCTCCAGAGGCTGATGTCCTTTGCCCGATGTACCCCAGGATAGCTGCAAAGATGATCATGGCTGCCAGCGTTCCGGCAGCAAAGCCTGACAAATACAAGACTGAATCTGCTTTCGATGGTAATGCCAGTGTAGGGAGTAGCAGCACAAGATGTGATATGCCAGCAAAACCATGAAGGGTACCCACACCAAGGGCAGTTATATTATTCTGCCTGATCACTTTTTTATGGGTATGATCATGTTTTTTCTCGTGTGTATGCTCATGTTCATGTGCATGCGGGTGTGCGTGAATGTGTACATGAGGCTCCGGCTCATTATGGAAGTGGGGGTGTTTATGTCTTGGAATCCGCTTGTAGAAAACCTTTATGATGGCCCAGGCGCCAATCCCGACAAGTACAAGTCCCACGATCTGTTCACTGTAATGTGATATAGATTCTATGGGAATATACTCCTTGAACAAGAGAAATAGCATCCCGATGAGCAACATGCCGGCAATGTGGCCAAGCCCCCAGAACAGTCCTACACCCCATGATTTCTTCTTGCTCTCGATGGCAAGAGGAGTGACAGCGGCAAGATGATCCGGGCCTGTGATAACGTGCAGGGCACTGGCAATTATTCCTGAGATAATTTGTATCATATCAATATCCGTGAAGCGTAAAATTAGAAAATAATTGAAGACCTGATCTCCACATTAAAAATTTATAATTATTCTAATCAAGGAATATGGCAAAAGGCAAATGGCATATGTAAAAGGTAACATGTAACACGTAACACTTTTTGCCTTATCTTGCATCATCATCATGTCAAAGCAAAGATATTTTATAAAGCTGGCATACAATGGCACGGCATATCATGGTTGGCAATGGCAGGATAATGCCGTTACAGTTCAGCAGGTAGTAGAGGAAGCCATGAGTACAATCTTTAGAGAAAAGATTGAAGTAACCGGTGCCGGGCGGACTGATGCGGGAGTGCATGCTACGGAATTTTTTGCACATTTCGATCTTCAGCAAAAGCTTGACGCAGGAGGACTGGAGGAAAAAGTGTTTAAGCTGAACAGCTTTCTTCCGGAAGATGTTTTTGTTTTTGACATCATCGCGGTGAAGGAACAGGTTCATGCCAGGTTTGATGCAATGTCGCGCACTTACGAATATATTATTACTACCAGGCGCGACCCTTTCAGAAAAGATATGGGATGGTTTGTTTATGGGCATCTTGACCTTGACAGGATGAATGAGGGTGCTGCCATTTTATCAGAGTACACTGATTTTACAAGTTTCTCAAAGCTTCATACACAGGTTAAAACCAATAATTGCAATATTATGAAAGCCCGCTGGGAGCGGCAGGATCATTTACTGGTATTTACGATCAGGGCCGATCGTTTTTTAAGAAATATGGTGAGGGCAATAGTAGGCACACTGGTAGAGATGGGAAAAGGGAAGATTGATGCTGACGGACTCAGAAGGATCATTGAAGCCAAAGATCGCTCAGAAGCAGGCCTCTCAGTGCCTGCACAGGGATTGTTTCTTACAGGTATTGAATACCCTGAGGAGGTAAAATGGCATATGTAAAAGGGAACATGTAAAAGGGAACATGCAAAAGGGAACATGACGCCCCTGCACCCGGCACCCTAAATAATTGGTTCAGCAAATGCGTAACTAAAGAAGTAATAGGCACAA
>JBDLIJ010000148.1:0-8024 GCA_039714935.1 Bacteroidota bacterium
ACCCTTTAACCCTTTAGCCGTTTAACCCTTTAACCCTTTAGCCCTTTAGCCCTTTAGCCCTTTAACCCTTTAACCCTTTAACCCTTTAACCCCTATTCCCCAAACTTAATAACAAAATCAACATATGGTATCCCAATGATGATCTGTTCAAAAATATCTTTGCTGTTGAGAAACGCAAGGTCAACGCTGATCTTTTTTCCGGAGAACCTCACCCCATAGGAAATAACTAAGTAATAATTATTGTCTTCATCCATTGGGGCAATCCAATTTTCAGATACTAACCAGATCTTTTCCGAGCATCTTGCCATGCCGCCAAGCATAATGAATGGTTTTTCTTCAAAATCCCCGTCTACAAAGCCCCATCCAAGTCCAGTTGTAAAATTGCTGTTATAGTTGCCGAATGTTCCCAAAGCGTAAGGTATTCCGGCAGAAAACTCATTTATCATAGTTGCGTAAATCCCCCCTGCAGCGACATGTATATTTTTGTGAACTTTTACTCCTGCTTTAGCATTAAAATTCAGGAAGGGCTGCCAGCTATCATCTGGTCTGGTGAACATAGTGATAAAATCAAATCCACCTCCTATAGAGAAGTTGTCTGCAACACCCACATTGAACATATTACCCACAATGTAGATATTCTGGTAATATCCTTCCCCTTTCCTGAGCGGGATGGCAGTGGGTGCAAACAGCAGTCGCGTAGCATTGGGGTTCTTAAACCAATAGGCCTTTTGAACTTCTATATCCGCACTAAGCGGGATCATCCTATTGATCTTTTCCCGCTGAATCTTCAACTCTCCCAGATCCTTCAGTTCTACGATAACTGTTGAATCATTCTCAGAAATAAGATTTCCTGTCAGGCGGGTACCATCCTGTAAATCAATCTTGTACTGAGTCCCTTTATTAGCAATGTATTGGGTTTCTGAACCAATGATGTATGCATTAACCCGATCAAATGCCAGAGACTCAAATACCGCGACACCACTTGTATCCATTAGCTGTACAGTAATCTGCTTGTTGGCATAATCGATGGTCGAAATTTTACAGGGAATAGCTTCTCCTGATTTCAGCAAGAGTGTGTCCTGAACATAAAAATCCTGCTCCTGTGCGAACAGTCCCTGTCCGATCAATAACAAAGCAAGCGTAAGAATCGTGACGTATAGTTTGTTCATAAGGCAATATATTATATTATACTATAACTCTCATTGGTCGCTTCTCACCTGTCTTCATACTTACGTTCACCCGACATAATGGGTGCCAGTATTGTATTTGATGCAGGCACGAGTAATGTAGAGAAGTTGCTGTTATAATTTTCAAATGGGTTTATGATCATATTGAAATCCAGCATAATCTGATTCCCTGAAGCCGGAGGCCGTATTAGCAGGTAACGCCCATGATCGAAGGTGGTTTTTGGTGCAGGGCCTGAGGTGCCATCCTTGATAGGAATAAAAATACTTTCCTGCATATTATCAAATTCCGGCATGTCAATATTCTTGTAGGCCTGCAATTGATATTGCTCACTGCCAATATTTACATTTACTGTGCCGGCATCAAACAAGCGGATTATTCCTCCTTTATTTGTCGCTATATCAATTGCATTTTCGGAAGTTGCAGGATTTAATGTGCCAGGCATGACCAGCTTATTGTTAATAGGATAATAATGCAGGTCATCAAAGTGATCCATGTCCGAACTGCTTAAAGGACTATTGGTGCTAGCAGCTATCCAGGCTTTTTTATCATTTCTGAATTGATTGTTCTCAGCATCGCAATCATACGCCTGTACTTGAATAGCAATAATTGGTAGGGAAAATGTGATTGGCATGGCGGGAGTTTTGTAATTCCTTTTCATGAGAATGGGGTATTTAGGGATATTTTACTCAAAAATAACAAAAGCAGGAGCCGAAAGCAAGTCAATAAAATACAGATGTGTTGTATCTTTATGTAATATTATATTTAAAAAGGCTAATAATATCTCGCAGAAAGATGAGCTTAAGATCGCTTTTTATTACAGTTGTCATTTTACTTTTTGCCTTTCAGGGCATGCTCAACAGCCAGGATAGCCAATTTCGCGACAGCCTGTTCAGGGAGCTTGAAACGGGAGCTCTCGACACCATGACTTTTTTTGAATTATGCCATTGCATCAATAATGATCTGTACAATGACCCCGGTCGATCTTTGCATGATGCCAAACGGGTACTGAATATTGCATTGGCTGCATCTTATCACCGTGCGGTACCCAGAATGATCCTGTACCAGGGAATAAGTTATGATCTGATCGGGAAATATGATTCTGCAATTATAATGTATGACTCAGCTCTGCTGATGGCACAGCGGCTCGGAATGAAAGATGATGAGGGCGATATTTACAATAATTACAGTATTGTATATTCTATCCTCGGTCAGTTTGAGCTATCACTTGAATATTGCATGAAAGCCCTTGAGGTTTTTGAAGAGATTGAGGATTCAGCCAGTATGGCCAAGGTATACAACAACCTGGGATCACGGTACTCGGAAATGGGCATGAGTGATCAGGCCATTACCTATTACACGAAAGCCATCAAGATCAATGAAAAGTATAGTGAAAACAAAAGCCTTGTAAAGAACTACGGAAATATAGGTACTGTTTATTCAGGCCTTGATGAACATGAAAAGGCCCTGGAATATTACACCAAGGCCTATATGATACAAAAAGACCATGATAATATGGTGGACATGTCGATCACCCTCTTGAATATGGCCATCACCTACAGGAATATGGAAAAATATGATCTTGCGCTCTCATTTGCCGAACAGTCGTATACGATCGTTATAAAAACCAATGATGAGATAGGTAAGCTGGTATATTTTACCACCATTGCCGGGATTCGTAAAGATCAGGAAAAGTATGTTGAAGCACTGGAAAGTTATTCCATGGCAGAGTTTCTGGCAGACAGCATAGGGGCGAGGCAGAACCAACTGGAGATTTATCGTGGGCTTGCAGATGTTTATGCAAGATTGGGAGACTATGAAAATGCATACTTGTACAATGAAAAATACAATGAAGAACGTATAAGCATGCTTGGCACTGAAAAGAACAAAGCCCTCGATAAGATCAAGGAGTTTGAGGATGAGAAGGTGAAGACTGAAATAAACCTGCTCACCAAGGATGCGGAAATACAGGATCTGGTGATCAGGCGGCAGAAGATCATCCGGAATTCAATAGCCGGTGCCGGAGGCTTGATACTGCTGATCACCATTCTGCTGTGGTATCAATACCGTTACGTTAGAAGAACCCGGAATAGCCTGGCCGAAAAAAATGTGATCATCCAGGATGAAAAAGAAAAGTCAGATAAGCTCCTGTTGAACATCCTTCCCGGTGAAACTGCCGAAGAGCTCAAGGCCGTGGGCCATTCAAAAGCCAGAAGCTTTGAGATGGTTACGGTCCTTTTTACTGACTTTAAAGGGTTTACAAAAATGGCAGAAATGCTTAGCCCGGAGGAGCTCGTGGCTGATATTGACCATTGTTTCAAGGCATTCGATAATATTATCAGCAGCTATAACATTGAAAAGATCAAGACCATAGGTGATGCCTATATGTGTGCCGGAGGCTTGCCGGTGTCTAACCACACCAACCCTGTTGAAATGGTGAAGGCAGCCCTGGAGATTCGTGATTTTATGATAAGGCTGAAAGAAAGCCGTACACAGAAAGATCAGCCGTATTTCGAGATCAGGATCGGGGTGCATACGGGTCCTGTGGTTGCAGGGATTGTAGGAATAAAGAAATTCCAGTACGACATCTGGGGTGATACCGTGAATATTGCCTCCAGGATGGAATCAAGTGGTGAAGCCGGAGAAGTAAATATTTCAGGGGCCACTTATAATTTCGTTAAAGATAAATTCAAGTGCGTGTACAGGGGCAAGGTTGAGGCCAAGCACAAGGGTGCGGTGGATATGTATTTTGTTAAAGAGTCCGCTACTTAGTTGACACCCTCCCTGTAGTATTTTTGTGTGTTAATAATCGCATCTCAAGAGGTTACCTTTTCAATTTTTTCGGAATAAAAATATATACGAAGCCCATATCTGTATGCAGGATTGTTTTCTGTCATGAAAATTATGGCATTGGCAGATACCTATATATTATTCACCTAAACTATTAAGCCATGGAAAATGAAAAATCCAGTGAACGCAGGGCTGTAAGCAAGAAGCCCAGGCGTTTCGACCTCGCCCATCTTATCAAATGGATCGTGCTTATCATCCTGGTGATACTCGTGATCATGCAACTGTACTCAGGTGAGATGCAAAAACTTGCCAGGGCTGATTCCTTCTCGTGGATCATCCTGTTTATCAAACTACTATTGATCGTTGTGGTCATCATTCTGATGCGTGTACAGCGCTGCCTCAAGTGTAAAATACTTACACCTGACGGCTGTACGCCGGAAGAAAAAGATGTTGTGGAAGGCATCCTGTATATCAATGTAACAGGGACTGCAACAGGCTCCTATTTCAGCCATTATACCCTTGGTATTAACAATGGCGGAAGCCCTGTAAGCACTACTGTTTATTACCCCGGTGGGGGAGGAAGCGGTAGCAGCCCTGTGGTCAACGGCCATCTGGGGAAGATCGATACCACCTCCCTCATGGACGGTGCCTATGAGGTGGAGCTCACCGTATATCCTTATGGATCGGGTTCCCCCAAGGTATGTAAAAAGACTTTCAACCTTCTGAAGGCCATTGTATATATCAGCAGGGTAGCCGGCGTGCCGGCACTCAGCAGTGTGCCTGCACCAGGCAATGCGAATCCTTTTGACCCGAATGCCGAGCTTGCTCTTGATGTAGCTCCCGATTATCCGAAGCGTTCATTTGGCGGAAATATGTCTGTACATGGCTCTGCTTATGTTTATGAATGTCCGGGCAGAAAGATTAAAAATTATGCGATACGTTATGCCCCTGTCGCAGCACCCGGAGGCGAGCCCTCACAGCCTGCTCCTGATGTGCCCATACCACCAGCCTTTAGCGGGATGCTCAATCCGCTTCCCCTTGAATACCTGACGGCCGACCATTACCAGCCATGGAACAGGGTAGGGCCTGCACCCATCAACCTGATCAACAGCTGGAAAAGTGTGGAGATAGGAGGGACTACCTATCCCAAGCTTAAATCACAGCGTTGGAACAGCAATGCTGCCGGCAGTGGCCGCTTCAGCCTGCTGCTGACCACTGAAGATACCGCAGGGCACCTCTATCACGACATCCAGCATGTCTGGCTCGACAACCATGATATCATGGGCAAGATTGTGAAGTTCCAGTGGTTTAATGATAAAACCAGTGCATGGGAAGACCTGCCCAAATGCAAGGACCTGTCGATGAAGAAATACAAACGGATCAGGATAGTAGGACTGGCCTGGGATAAGGTAATAGACGAAAACTGGTGGCCACCGGTAGCTCCCAATGATAACTTTGACTTATATAATCTCAAGTTCAAGAAACAATTAGGAGCTTATCATGCCCTGACGGGAAATATTACGAACCGCGTACCCGCTTTGCCGGCAATGCCTCCTGTTACCATACCAACGGATGCAGACGCAGAAGCACTGGCTATCTGGGATCTCACCACACTTGATCAGGGAGGGATAGCACCTTCACCCTATGTGGATGCACCTGATCCATTGATATACCGTGGCGAATCCTGTACATATACCATCAGGCTATACGTGAAGGATAATTCTATTGTCAGCCATGATCATGACGGCCATGAGAGATGGCATTTTGAATCTGTGAAGATCATTAATGATCTTTAGGCTTTAGGTGTTGAGTGTTGGGTTGGGGAGATTGTATCCTGTTGCCTGGCATAAAGAAGCCTGGATGACAGTTTATAGCCACCATACAATCCGGCCAGGCCAAGAAGAATAAAAAGTCCTTCTCCTACTGGTGCTCCGCCTGTTGTGCACTGGTTTCCGCTTGCTCCATGAGCAGGCGGAGGCGGTGGTGGTGATGATGCTATTGAAGTCATCGTAACAACGACAAAAAACATGATGGATGCTATCTTGAATAGGTATGATTTCATTTGATCGGTCTTTGTTTATTTTCCAGTGTAAAACTTAATTGTTGCTGATCCATTATTGCTTAGTATTCTACCTACGTAGAGCCCGGCGGGCAGCTTGAATGCATACGTATGCAAGCCTTGTCCGGAAATTGCTTCTTCGTGGATTAGTTGTCCCATGCTGTTGAATACCATGAGCTTATGACACTCATCTGTTTTAAGGTCGACATGTAATTGTTCATTATTATACCATGCTGACACATCATCGCTATGCTTGTTTTCTTCAATGCCAACGGGAGCGAACCTTAGCAGAAAGCGCTCGGGGTCATCACCGGATAATGAAGTAAATTCATATACCGGATCTGTTTTGAGGTTGCTAATGATATCTAATTTCAGGTCATGGAGATAGATGTCCAGCTCTTCAGGAGCTGTTTCCAGTTCTATGCTGAAATCCAGGGATCCATTGGTAATGAAGCTGAGGGGTATGATGCTGCTGCTTATTATCTCTGGAAGGGTATTTAAGGCAAAAGCCTCGTCGTTGCTTACAGAGTAAAACATGGGGGCATAACCTGCCATAAAATAGGAGTCGTATTGCAAGTCAAAACCAATTGATGATGCCATATTTTCCCTGATTGATGTCTGTTGCCTCAGCCCCTTGTCAAGGTCATGGGCAAGCAGGCGGATGGTCTCATTTTCATAACTTTTGTACCAGATGTGATCATCATGTACTCGTGCATCAGCCGGGATGGTCAGGGTGTTATTATTATTTACGTCGGTATATACCATAAATCCATTGTGTGCCGGGATGATGCTGTTATCACCCCCCAGGTTGTCGATGAGCTCATAGCTTGCTGCATCTTCATCCCATATCTGTGGGATCGCCCCGATATTGTCTTTCACCCAGCTGCCCAATGTCCAGTCCAGGGCAGAAGAAAATGGATTACCCATCAAATGCCACCCGGGATGTGATGAGTTGGTGGTGTATGTTTGGTTTGTTACAGTAAGATCGTTAACATTGATCTGCCCGCTAAATTCTTTAGCCATATTGCCATATGGTGCTGTATAGGCCATCAGGTAGCCTCTGCCAACCACCATGTTATCTTCGAAGGAAGTGTTCCAGTTTCCGACATCGTCTTTGGTGTTGATCCAGCATCCAATACATCCCGGAGCAACATGGTCTTCGTCCCATTTATAAAAATCTATTTCAACAGGCAGGGGGTTTCCCAGTGGGATAAACTCCGGACGGATGGGCTGGGTTGCTACCGGCGATGAAAGGAAATGCCATCCAAGGTCTTCATTGCCTGCTGTCCAGTTGTTGATGTAGCGCTCCACAGTGGCATTAACAGCCGCTGTGTTATGTATGAGCGAGCCTGTGCCTCCGGCATCGGATTTTATGATCATCCCGCTGTTGCCAGTTGCATTGCTTAAGATGCCATAAACGCTTAAATCTCCGTCTGTTGCTACCGTAACAACAGCACCACTCTCAATGCTTAGATCGTCGCAGTTGGCAATTTCACTGACATTGCTGACGTGCGGCTGGTTAAGCGGTGCGGCAGGGATGGTGGCATCTTGTGTTGCGACAGGAACCCCCTGCGTCCAGTTTGTTGCCTTAAACCAATCGGTGTCGGTGTTTCCTGTCCATACACTGGCGGGAGGTAATACGATTACTATGGCAGGGTCGGAATAAGCCTGGGGGCAAGTGCCCTCTTGCACAACAGCACGGTATTCCCATGTTCCTATACTTGAAGGAATCTCTGAATAGGTGGCGGCGGTGTTTGCAATATCAGTCCAGGCGCCGGCATCAACTCTTTTTTGCCATTTTAGTATGCTTCCCTGGTATTCTTCCAGGGTCAGTGTGCCGGTATTTTGTCCCAATGATATAGTGCTTCCACCGGTAACATAACCACCATATGATCCGAATGCTACAAGGGGTTCGTATATGATACCTGTGCGATCCAAACCACCTACACTGAAATATGGGCCACCATTGTTTGCTTGTGTCCATGCGTCA
>JBDLIJ010000149.1:0-7959 GCA_039714935.1 Bacteroidota bacterium
TTGAAAGCAAACGAGTCGGCGGGTATTTCTAATCTTGCAACGGCCATGTGCGGATGGAGCTCAGTACTCACCTTGCTCAATCTCACCGAAGGGAATCCTGATTATACATATCATCAGATACAATACATGAATTCCGGAGATACAGATTATCACCCCGACAAGAGCCGGGTGGTGGGGTATTATTCCATTGCTGTGACACAAAAATCTATGATGGCTGCTAATGACGAAGTATCGGAAGAAGATTTTCAACTGACGGATAAAGACAAGGCAGATCTGATCGGAATAGCCAGGCTTAGCATGGAAGAGTATGTAAGAAGCGGTAAAATGCCCAAACTCAATACTTCAGCTTTCTCAGATAACATTAAACTTCCCTGTGGTGCTTTTGTGACCTTAATGAAGGATGGAAAACTGCGGGGTTGTATAGGTACTTTTGATCCTTCAGATCCTTTATATAGTGTAGTGCAGCAGATGGCTGTTGCTGCTTCCACCAGGGATCACCGCTTCTCAAAAGTGAAAGAGGAGGAGTTTGAAAGCATAGAACTGGAAATATCTGTGCTCACACCTATGAAAAAGGTCGGGTCAATAGAAGAGATCGAACTGGGCAGGCATGGGATCTATATTAAAAAAGGAACATCCTCTGGTACCTTTTTGCCCCAGGTAGCCACCGAAACCGGCTGGTCACTGGAGGATTTTCTCGGTCACTGTGCACGCGATAAGGCACGCATTGGCTGGGATGGCTGGAAAACGGCCGATATATACATTTATGAAGCACTGGTCTTTCATGAATAAGGATGTTTTTAATATATCTTACCTGGTATCTTTTGTTATAAAATTATTTCCAAGCAACCAATTTATGTATACTTTTGTCTAACCAATAGATACTTAATAAAAAGCAATCAAATTATGACCCATTTTCTAATGAATTTCAAAGGGCTGAGTATAGCCTTATTCCTACTTACAACTCCTTTCATCACTTTTGCACAAGAGGAGGTCCCTGAAAAAATGATGAAGCACCATGAGGTGCCGGATAAAAGTGCTGTTCCCATGAAGCAGGAAACGATCATTACATCACCTGCCTACACACATCATGCGGACAATTACTTTTTTACTCAGGTTAATGTTGATGAGGATGGAATGAATATTATGAATGATGCCGCCAATGAGCCATCCATTGCTATTGATCCTACCAATCCTGATCGTATCATGATAGGATGGAGGCAGTTTGATAATATTGCAAGCTCTTTTCGCCAGGCCGGATATGCATATTCGCTTGATGCGGGGCAGACATGGACCTTTCCCGGACCTATTGATGCCGGGGTGTTCAGGTCAGATCCGGTGCTGGGCTCTGATGCACAGGGTAATTTTTATTATAATAGCCTTACCGTAAATGCTAGTGATGAGTTCACTTGTGATGTATACAAAACCAGTGATGGCGGAGTAGAATGGGATGATGGCACCTTCGCCTATGGAGGTGATAAACAGTGGATGATCATCGATAAGACTGATGGTGTGGGTTCAGGAAGTAATTACTCATTCTGGACACAATACTGGAGCTACTGTTATCCTGCATTTTTTACGCGATCTTCTGATCAGGGAGCAACATATGAGCCTTGTGTTAATGTGCCCAATTCACCTTATTGGGGAACATTGGCCGTTGGGCCTGAAGGTGAATTATATATTGCCGGTTCCGGTGATCTTGACGATATCATGTTGACGAAGTCAGTAGATGCACAGATACCGGGTTCAACTATCAGCTGGACAACATATACCGGTGTCGACCTGGGTGGATATGTCACGGGCTGGTCACCTGTTAACCCTCAAGGCTTAGTAGGACAGGTATATGTTGATGTAGATGTTTCAGGAGGCCAGGGGCATGGAAACGTATATGTGTGTGCTTCAGTGGTGAGGCCGGGGCTGGATGCAGCTGATGTGATGATAGCCAGAAGCACTGATGGAGGAGAAACCTTTGATGCTCCCGTTAGAATAAACGATGATCCCGACAACTCAGAATACCAATGGTTTGGCACGATGTCAGTAGCACCTAACGGACGTATCGACGTAGTATGGCTTGATACCAGGGTCGACCCTGCCAATGGCGTAAAATCAGCCTTATTCTATTCTTATTCAACAGACCAGGGAGCCACATGGTCGGTTAACCAGCAGCTGTCGGATATGTTTGATCCACATGTAGGCTGGCCACAACAGGAAAAGATGGGCGACTATTACCATATGATTTCCGATGAAGGCGGAGCACACCTGGCCTGGGCAAGTACCCTCAATGGCGAACAGGATGTGTATTACGCATACATTGAGCCGGAAGCCGTCGGAGTAAATGATCCGGAAGAAAGCAAGTCGCAGATTTCAGTATCAAATTATCCGAACCCATTCACTGACAAAACAAGCATACGTTACACCTTAAGCCATGACAGCCACGTAAGACTGGCAGTATATGATATTTTCGGAAAAGAAGTTGCTGAGCTTCTGAACGAAGAGCAAGCCGCAGGAATCCATACCATTCCTTATCTGGCAAATGATCTGCCGGCTGGGGTTTATGTGTGCAGGATGATTGCTGGCACTGGAGTTCAGAGTTCCAGGATGGTGAAGGTGAGCCGTTAGAAGTTGACGGTCAACCGTCAACTATTTATTAAACAAAAACCCCCCAACAACCCCCACAAACTCCTTCGGTTTCTCCGCATGAACTGAATGAGCTGCATGTTCAATCAGGCTAAAACGTGTTTGTCCACTGATGTCCGATAGTTGTTGTGACTCCTCAGGAGGGATAAGAATGTCTTCTGCTCCGCTGATGATGAGTGTGTCGCTTTTGATGTTGGAGATTTTTCCGGCAGCATTAAATCCGGAGATGGCATCGACCTGTCTTTTAAAGTCTTTCAGGCTTTGGGGATAGGGGTAGCTGAGGGCAAATATGATGGCTGCATCCATGAATTTCTTATTATTGACTGCCTCGCTGGTAAATAGCCAGCGAAACAACAGCCTGAACCACTCAGATGTATCAAAGCCATGCTCCCATTTTGCATAGAGATCATCCAGGATGGCTTTTGCCTTATCAGAAAGTTTTGGGCTGCTGCTGGCCAGCACCAACTTGTTGACCCTGTCGGGATGAGCCAGCACCAGTTCCTGTGCAATCATCCCGCCCATCGAATGCCCGAGCACATCTACTTTCCCGTATCCCAGGTGATCAATTAAAGAAATGGCATCACCAGCAAGATCCTGCAATGAAAATTTACCTTCAGATGTGGTGCGTCCACATCCACGGTTATCAAAAATGATCAGCCTGAAATGTTGCGACAGGTCTTTCAGAATAAACTGCCAGCTTTTAGAATCGCTCGACATGCCCGCAATCAAAAGCAGGGGAGGGCCTGAGCCATGGATCTCATAATAGATGTCGGCATTGTTTAGATAGGTGCTGGGCATTGGGTTAGTTAATAAGTGCTTTCGTTCGCATTAACTCTGTTACAGATTTCTTTATAACTGCAATATTTACATCTGGACTCATCTTTGGCCTGGCTGAAAGGAATGGAAGGATTGAATATTTCCTCCATCATCTCTTGAAGCTTATGTTCAAAAGTCATGAACAGTTCCGGATTTAGATCTCTATCCTCCGGTGGTTTCAGCAAAACCGGTCCTTTTCCCGGTGCACGCAGTGAGATAATACCTGCTTGCAAGGCTTCGGCAGGATTCGTTTTATGATATAGCCAGCTATACATAATCAGCTGAAATGCCTTGCTGTATTCAGGGTTCTCAATAAGGTTTTCCCAGGTCTTAGGGTTTAATTGCTTTTCACTTACAAAACCGGTTTTGTAATCCAATATTCTTGCAATCCCCCTTTTTTGATCCACCCTGTCAATGGTTCCTGCAAATATCAACTGTTCAGTATTGCCGTTAATCTGGATTTCCAGTGAACTGCTATACCTTTCTTCAAGGTCTTTGAGCATCAGTTCATCGCCATCCCTGAGCCAGGTGGTCTCTTTGTCAAACAGTTGCCTGAGCATTTTTCCTGCCACACTTCTGATCAGCAGGTTTTTGCCATGAGTAAGATCGCCATCAAGCATTTCCTTCTGAAACTGTAGGTCTATTTCAGCATCAAGATGTTTCTTCAGATCGTGAAATATATGACTGTCGAGGGGTTTGTTCGTGTGTGAATATAGTAATTTCTTCAGGGTTTCATGGATCACAATGCCCAGTACCCTGCTGTCAACCGTTTCATCCGCTTCTTCTGTTTCCCTTATCTTCAACAAGCGGCTAAGATAAAATTGAAGCGGGCAGTTGATGTATAGTCCCAGGGAACTGGGATGAAATCCTTTTTGCGCTTCCTTTATCAGCAGCCTCATTACATGCTCGTCCTTGGCAATTTCGATGTCAGCATCTTTGCTGCCTGGTGCTGGCGGCATTGAGAGAAATCTTTCTCTGATGCGTATCCCCGGAGAATACTGCTGTACTTCGTTCATCAGCTGCGTGATAAACCGGCTTTTTTCTTCTCCGCCCAATTGTCCTGATTCGGTATTATAAAGCAGGTAGATGTCTTTTGCCCGCTGGAGCAGGCGATAAAAATGATAGGCGAAAACTTTATTGTTATGCTGATATGTCGGAAGCTTGAATGACTTCTTAATGTCATGTGGGATGAATGAGTTATGTGTTCCGCCCGAAGGCAGTGTCCCTTCATTTACGGATAACATAATAAGGGTGTCGAAGTCAAGTGTCCTGGTCTCAAGTACACCCATCACCTGTAGCCCCTGCAAGGGCTCGCCATAAAAGGGTATGTGCTGCTGTGCTGCCAGCTGGCGAAAGATCAATTGTAATGTCTTCAATGTCTTTATCGATCCATATCGGTCGAGAAGATCCTGCAATCTCTTTAGTAATGACCTGAACCTGAATAAATATTCAAGTTCTATTGCGTAATCATTCTTACTATCCTTTCTCTTGCTGATCAAGAGTGATTTCAAGCTGTCAATCAAGACTGTAAAAAGTTCCATCAGGGAAGCAGGATTTTCACTGGCCGGAAACAGCAGGTCCGGGTTTTTTCTGAGCGGGTGCTGTTCGCCAAGGTATGATGTGATCTTTTCGATGCTTTGAAATACCTGGTTTGAATTGCGAATCCTTGTGCTGATATCAGCATCATCCTTATCTGTGTTACCCAGCATGAGGAACCAGGGGTGGTTAAAGATCCTGATCAGGTCTTTACTGTAATACAATTTTTTGGGATCAGCTTTGAGGCCGGCGAAACGACCGGCACTAATGTGCATGCTTAGGATGCTGTCGAGAAGTGTGAACAGGGGTGTTTCCGTTAAAGACAGACCCATGGTAACATTGAAGTTGCCTGCTTCTCCGGGAATGCTGTTGAGCAGTGGGATCAGCAGTCCTTCATCAGGAAGCACAACAGCTGTATTGTCAAGATTTGTCTTTTCTTTAATAAGCTGCTTCAGTATCTCACCGGTATATTTTACCTGCCCGGCATTTTTTGGGATGCCGATGATCTCTATGTTCTTCTCCTGCTTGAAATTGTCTTCTTCCCACAGTACTGCTCCCCTGTTAAGGTTCTTGAAATAGCCGCGTAGAAATTCGCCTGCTTCCTGCCCTGTTTGTCCGGTATAGTATTTGTCAGCATCCCAGTAGATCTCAGCATGTTCCTCATTCAGCAGGTAGCGGATGATGCTTTCTTCTGCCGGCGTCAGCGCATTGAAACCGGCAAAAATAACCTTATGCCATTTCATCTTTTTTGCTGCAGCCCCGATATTTTCCGCTAAATTTCTGAAGGCCATTCCCTGGTATGCCTGCTCATCTTTATTCAATGACTCTCTGAGGCCGTTATAGTACTTTCCTATCGAGCGGATGAAGGCGAGATACCTCTTCTCAAAGTCATTGAGTGGTCTGCCGTCAGGGTTCCATAACGACATCTCTTTAGTATCTCCCAGATGGTTGAACAACTGTTGGTCATCCACAAGATACATGTCGATCTCATTAAAGTCGGAAAGCATCCAGCTGGCATAAGGCAGGAATTCTTCTATCTTCCTTGCCTGCTCTCCTTCAATCTTCTGGTGGATCTCGAACAGGGTAAATTGCAGGCTTAGCTGGTCGGCGAGTATTTGCCCTGACAATTCGGTAACAAAATCCTCAATCGCATAAAATCCGGGTAAGAAACTGGTTGATTCCAGGATCTCACCCAGTTGTTTTTTAATAAATAGTGCCGCCCTCCTGTTCGGTAACACAATACAAATATCACCCAGCCTGCCTTGATATTGGGAGTAGATATGTTTTGTAAGCTTCTCTAGAAATGCCGGCATAATGATGATTAGTTTTTATCGGAATAAAGATAGGCATAAATGAAATTCGAAACTCGAAATTCGAAACTCGAAACTCGAAATTCGAAACCCGGCACCCGTATCTCACAATCCCCCCAGCAAACTATTTGCCAGCTCAAGGCCTTCTGGTTTTCCGGCATCTATCCAAAGGCCTTTGTTGTGAGGATAGCCCTTGATGATCTCTTGCCGGCACAGGCTGAGGTAGGTGTCGATAATGCTGAACGTGCCTCTCTCTTCGATCAGGGGAAATATCTTCGGGCTGATCACATGAATGCCGCTGAATGCCATTGGGGTCAGATGGACCTCCTGATCGCCCGGAATGATCTTCTCGCCCGTGCCCTGGTTTTCCCAACCCTGCATACGGAGTTCGTTATCAAATAAAAGGTAGCGAGAGGTCTTGCGATTTTTTACTGCAAGGGTAACAAGGGCATTGCCATCTGTATGCTGCCTGAAAACTTCCCTGAGGTCAATATCTGACAGTATATCTACATTATGAACAATAAATGGCTGTTCGCCACCAAGGTATTCAGCAGCTTTGAGGATTCCGCCACCCGTCTCCAGCAGCTTGTCGCTTTCATCAGAAATTGTTATTGGGATGTTGAAATAATCTTTTTCTTCAAGGAAGGCCCTGATCTGATCAGAAAAGTGATGGACATTGATGATGATCTCTTGAACACCCTGGACCTTCATTTTGGTGATAAGCCGCTCAAGCAGGCTCATCCCACCGGCTTTGATCAGTGCTTTAGGTGTGTTTTTTGTAAGTGCCTGCAGTCTTGTTCCCCTGCCGGCTGCCAGGATCATTGCCTTCATGCGCCTTATGTTTTCTTGCAAATAGTTTTTGTCATGCTATCCCGGCCTGGTTTCGCTTATATTTTGTTCACGATGTTGAAGCCCGATAGTAATATTATATTTTTTTGATAAATGTTCAGCCAGCCTGTCAGCACAGTATACAGAGCGGTGCTGGCCACCGGTACAACCAAAACTGATGCTGAGATTGCTGAATGCTCTTGCTAAATAATTATCTACTGCACCATCGCAGAGTTCAAACACATTGTGCAGAAAAGAGTCCACCTCTCTGTATCTCTCCAGGTAGCTGATCACCGTATGATCTCGTCCTGTCAGCGTCTTATATGCTTCCAGCCTACCCGGATTCGGGAGTGCCCTGCAATCAAATATGAACCCTCCGCCATGGCCTGATGAATCTTCCGGCAATCCCTTTTTATATGAAAAGCTGCTTATACTCACTGTCAATGCAGACTTCTTATGATGTGCCGGCAGCAAGGTGCTGTCATGAGCCAGTTTATGTAAGGCTGATTGTAGTTCAGGCAGTTCAGGCTTCAGTGGATGCAGTATAAGCAGTTCTGACAGGCTTTTTAAAGCCGGTCCCAGGCTTTCCCTGAAATGTGGCCTCTTTTCAAATAATCCGCGGAAACCATATGCACCGAGTACCTGAAAAAGCCGCAGGTAAACAATGGGGTAGAAAAATTTAAAGAACTGATCCCTGTCAATATCTGTTAATTGTCCCAGTTCATTAATGTACTCATTGATGAGCACCTTCCGGATGCTTTCAGGATAATGTGCTTTTACCTGGTATAGAAAGGAAGCAAGGTCATATTGCAAAGGCCCTTTCCTGCCTCCCTGG
>JBDLIJ010000150.1:0-7944 GCA_039714935.1 Bacteroidota bacterium
GCAAGGGCCTGTTTAAAGATCCATCAGCCAGGCTGGAATTATATGACCTAAACAATGATATAGCGGAAGAAATTGACCTGTCTTCAGCATATCCCGAGGTGGTCATGATGCTGGACTCCATCATGAAAACAGCCCGTATTCCTTCGGAAGTTTTTCCTTTTGAGGCTTTGGATAATAACTAATTTGAGATAGATCATGAAACAATTTCTGGCTAAGATTGCCATTTATACTGCTTTGTTGTTCGTAAATACCAGCCTTTTTGCTGATGAATATCAATTGGAATCACCCGACAGCAGGATCAGGGTAGAGGTCAATATTGCTAAAAAGATCACCTATGCTGTTTATTCGGATAATCTTCAGATTATTTCGCCATCTCCAATATCAATGCATACCGAAAAGCATGGAGGCTTTGGCATAAGCCCCAGGGTGAGATCAGTAACAAATACCAGCGTTGATCAGGTACTCCATCCTGTGGTTAAGCAAAAGTCTGCGGAGGTAAGGGATCATTATAATGAGCTGAGGATCTCATTCAAAGGAAATTACAGTATTTGCTTCAGGGCTTTTAATGAAGGAGTGGCCTTTAGATGGGAAAGCAATATCAAGGGCGATATGATCGTGGTAAGTGAAGAAACAAATTTCAACTTCATCGCCAATCATATGGCCTGGTTTCCGGAAGAGGAAAGCATGTTTAGCCACCAGGAGCGTGAGTACCTGCATATTCCCCTGAAGGAGGTCACAGCTGACAGGTTTTCATCAATTCCAATGCTTGTCGATGTAAATAAAGGCCCAAAGATTGTCATTACCGAAACCGATCTGCAGGATTACCCGGGTTTTTATATCCGGGGTGGGGCAGGAGCCTATTTTCTGAAGGCTAAGTTTCCGCGGGTCGTTCTCGATGAGGAGCAGAAAACCGACAGGGATGTTGTTCCTCTTAGCAGGGCTGATTATATTGCAAAGGTGGAGGGGAAAAGGACTTTCCCATGGCGTATTATTGCTATTGCACAAGAGGACAAGGACCTGATCACCAACCAAATGGTATTTCTGTTGTCAGAAGCCTGCAGGATTGATGACCCCTCCTGGATCAGGCCCGGTAAGGTAGCCTGGGACTGGTGGAATTTTAATAATGTCTATAATGTTGACTTTAAAGCGGGCATCAACACAGAAACGTATAAATATTATATCGACTTTGCATCCGCCCATGGCATTGAATATATCATTCTTGATGAGGGGTGGTATGAATTGGGTGACCTGACAAAGATCAATCCCGATGTCGATATGCAGGAGTTGCTTGACTATAGTAAAAAGAAAAATGTTGGCATCATACTCTGGGTGGTTTGGAAAACCCTTGATGATCAGCTTGAAGAGCTCATGCCCATCTTTGATGAATGGGGTGTTGCCGGATTAAAAGTTGATTTCATGCAACGTGACGACCAGTGGATGGTGAATTATTACTGGAGGATTGCGGAGGTGGCTGCAGCGCATAAATTATTGGTCGACTTTCATGGTAGTTATAAACCTGCCGGTTTGCATCGCACCTGGCCCAATGTGATCACACGTGAAGGCGTCCGTGGTCTGGAATGGAATAAATGGAGCGACAAATCAACACCGGAAGGGGCTGTCACACTTCCTTTTATCAGGATGCTGGCCGGCCCCATGGATTATACTCCAGGTGCTATGCTGAATGCTACAAAAGATGATTTTGAAGCGGTATTTAACAATCCCATGAGCCAGGGCACGAGGGCACATCAACTGGCAATGTACGTTGTATTTGAGAGCCCCCTTCAGATGCTTGCTGATAATCCCACACACTATATGGAAGAACCCGAATGCATGCAGTTCCTGTCAGATGTGCCTGTGGTATGGGACGAAACTGTTGTTCTGGACGCTAAAATTGGTGAATATATTGTGATAGCCAGAAGAAATGGCCATGAATGGTATATTGGCGCCATGACTGATTGGAACGCGCGTGAGATAGAGGTAGAACTTTCATTTTTGGGTGAGCTGAAATATGAAGCCACCATATGGCGTGATGGCCCCAATGCTCACCGAAATGCTCAGGACTATGTGAAGGAAAGCTACATCGTCGATCAGCATTCTAAACTCAAGCTTCACCTTGCCCCGGGAGGAGGCTGGGCAGCCGTATTGGCAATTGTGCGTATGTAGTCTAAGCCTGTGCCTCGAAATACTTTAACTGGCTTTCGCTTAAATAAGTTTTGCCAATTGAAGAATCTGCCTAAATTTGTATTCGTACTTATTTAGAAAACTAAATATTCGCAATGGAAAACAGGAGAAACGATTATCTCATCCCAATCATCATTATCGGCTTTCTTTTCTTTATTTTCGGTTTTGTTACATGGTTGAATGCCACACTTATCCCATATCTTAGAATTGCCTGTGAACTCACGACCTTTGAATCATTCTGGGTAACCTTTGCATTTTATATTTCTTACTTTGTGATGGCGCTACCCTCTTCTTTTGTGCTGAAGAAAACAGGTTTCAAGAACGGAATGTCGGTGGGGCTGATCACCATGGCTGTCGGAGCCTTAGTCTTTATTCCCGCCGCCATGAGCCGCACCTATGGCATGTTCCTTACAGGGCTTTTTATCCAGGGCACCGGACTGGCCATTCTCCAGACAGCGTCTAACCCATATGTAACCATCCTGGGCCCCATCGAGAGCGCAGCAAAGCGGATCAGTATCATGGGGGTGGCTAATAAATTTGCCGGCATACTCAGCCCGATTATTTTAGGCGCCATACTGCTGGAAGGTGCAGATGAACTGAATAAACAGATACTTGACATGGATGCTGTCCAGAAGGCTGCTGTGCTTGATGACCTGGCCATGAAGGTGGTCATGCCATACATCATCATGGCAGGAGTACTGGTGCTCCTTGCAGGACTGGTGCGTTTTTCTTCTTTACCTGATGTTGATGCCGATGAAGAAAAGGATGAGCATGCTGATAGCAGCCGGGAAAGCATATGGCAGTATCCATATCTCCTGTTAGGAGTAGTTTCCATATTTGTTTATGTGGGCGTTGAGGTGATCGCCGTAGATACACTCATTAATTATGGTAATGTCCTGGGCTTTGAATTTTCTGAGGCCAAATTTTTCGCTTCTTTTACACTCTTTGCTATGATCGTTGGATATTTCGTCGGGATATTGGCCATCCCAAAATATCTGTCACAGGCCAGAGCACTTCAGATCTTTGCTTTGCTCGGTGTGATCTTTACGATCATTGCCTCCATTACGAGTGGCTATACATCAATACTTATGATCGCAGCTTTAGGATTTGCCAACTCCATCATGTGGCCGGCCATATGGCCACTGGCTATTGATGGATTAGGCAAGTTCATGAAAACCGGGTCTGCCTTATTGATCATGGGTATCGCCGGTGGGGCACTCCTGCCTCTTCTGTACGGGTATCTGTCAGGTATCGAGAGCGTTGGGCCTTCCCTGGCATACGGGATCATGGTGCCTTGTTATCTATTCATCCTGTTCTTTGCGACATCAGGTCATAAGATCGGTAAAAAATTAAAAATTAATCATAAATGAAACCAGCACTCCTGATATTAGCTGCCGGCATCGGCAGCCGCTATGGCGGCGTAAAACAAATGGACCAGATAGGCCCCGGTGGGGAAAGCATCATCGACTATTCAGTGTATGATGCCATCAGAGCCGGATTTGGAAAGATCGTATTTGTGGTCAACAAGAAGATTGAAAATGACTTCCGTGAGCTTTGGGAACCCAAGTTGAAAGGGAAGATTGATCATGACTTTGTGATCCAGGACCCCGAAGACCTCCCGGAGGGATTCCACTTACCAGGGGAACGTGTGAAACCATGGGGTACCGGACAGGCGGTGATGGCGGCCCGCTTTGCCATTGATACCCCCTTTGCAGTGATCAATGCAGATGACTTTTACGGCAAGGAATCTTACCGCCTGATATGTGAATACCTCTCGGCACAGGATGATAACAACAAATACTGCATGGTAGGCTATCAACTGCAGAATACACTTTCTGACTACGGCTCCGTTTCGAGAGGCGTGTGTGCATTTGATGATGATCACCACCTGAGCAAGATCACCGAGATCACTAATATTGAAAGAAAGTCTGCCGCCTCTGCTCCGAATGGCAGTGTTATTGGCTACGAGAATATAGAAGGCGAATTTGCACAGCTTGATAAAAACACACTGGTGTCGATGAACATATGGGGGTTCACGCCCGGACTATTTCAATTCCTGGAAAGGGACTTTGCTGCCTTCTTAGGCGATAATATTGAGAATAATAAGGCTGAGTTTCTGCTTCCGACTGTGATCAATGACATGGTGACAGATGGTGTCATTACTGTAAAGATGCTTGAATCAGATTTTCCCTGGTTTGGAGTGACATATCAGGAAGATAAGCCAATGACCATTGAAAAGGTTGGAAAAATGGTTGAAGAAGGGATATATCCACCGTTATTATGGAAAAAATAATCAAGAATTTCGATTTTACTGAGATATTATTGGCTTATGGTTTTATCCGGGAGGAATGCTCCCTGAGTGAGTTCAAACGCGGTCATATCAATGATTCCTTTATCCTGGAAATCCAGAACAGATGTCGGTTTTTTCTTCAGCGGATCAATCATGATGTCTTTAAAGACCCTGAGATACTGATGGATAACCTGATGAAGGTGGATGAGACAATGATGAATCATTATGGCAGCAGGGATATGATCCCATATCCATCGGTACAGAAAAACAGGAATAAGAAATTTTTCCACCTTGATCAAAACGGAAATTTCTGGCGTTTGATGGAATATATCCCTGACAGCCACTCATATAATATTGCAGAAAGTGCTGATATCGCCCGTGCGGGAGCTGCTGCCTTCGGGGAGTTTCAGCGCATAATGATCCAGGCTGAAGCAGCCACATTTACGCCGACCATACCTGGTTTCCATCACCTGGGGAAACGCATGCAACAGCTTCAGGAAGCGATTTCCAAAGATACAAGCCAACGAGTGGAACACGCGAAAGATGAGATTGCATTTGCCCTCGGCCGGGCGGGCTATGCTGAAGAACTGGAAGGCCTGCTCAGAAACAAAATCGTTCCCTTGCGTGTAACCCACAACGACACCAAACTGAACAATGTGCTTTTTGATGATAAGACGGGGAAGTATATTTGTGTGGTTGACCTTGATACCGTCATGCCGGGCACCGTCCTTTATGATTATGGAGACATGGTGAGAACTTTCACCAGCCCGGTGGAAGAGGATGAACCAGATCCGGGACAAGTCGTTTTCAGAGAAGAGATATTCAGAGCCTTGACAGAAGGTTATCTGTCTGAGCTAAAAGGCAGCCTCACAAAAGGAGAAATTGACAATCTGCTGTTTGGAGCTAAAGTGATGTTGCTGATGATTGGTGTACGTTTTCTGGTGGATTTCCTTGAAGGAGACCACTATTTCAAAACAGAGCGCGACAATCATAACCTGGATCGTTGCAGAAACCAATTCGTATTGCTGGATCAACTGGAGAAAAAAGAATCCGGATTACAGGCTATCATCAGGTCCTGTGCAGAATAACAATAAGCCGGATAGTAGAAAATATTTTCTTGATATCCCGTCAGGGATCAAAATAAATGACCATATGAAAAAGACCTTCATTACCTTTTTGTTATTTATGACAGGAATACTCATTGTCTTTTCCCAGAAA
Organism: Bacteroidota bacterium; assembly: GCA_039714935.1. GTDB lineage: Bacteria > Bacteroidota > Bacteroidia > Bacteroidales > B18-G4 > B18-G4. The sequence continues at coordinate 5,690 of JBDLIJ010000150.1, forward strand.
CGAAATGCTCCTGATTGGGAAAATCCTGCGATCATTTCAATCAACAAAGAGGCTGCACACGCCACTTCAATACCATACATGACAGAAGAACAGGCCATGCAGCATGATTATGATGCCAGCCCCTGGTATAAACTGTTGAATGGAAATTGGAAGTTTAACTGGGTTGAAAGGCCTGCTGACAAACCGAAGAAATTTTATCAGCCCAAATATGATGACCAGGCCTGGGATCTTATTCCGGTGCCCTCCAACTGGGAGTTGCAGGGCTATGGTGTGCCTATCTATGTAAATATTCCGTATGAATTTACTGAGGACCCTGAACCTCCCTTAGTCCCACGTAATAATAATCCTGTCGGCTCCTACCGGACATGGTTCAGCATTCCTGAAGGCTGGGAGGATCGAGAGATATTTATCCACTTTGGAGCAGTGAAGTCAGCAATGTACATTTGGATAAATGGTGAAAAAGCAGGATATAGCCAGGGCAGCAAATTGCCGGCAGAATTCAATATCACACCTTTTCTCCAGAAAGGTGATAACCTGCTTGCCCTTGAGGTTTATCGGTGGTCGGATGGATCATACCTTGAATGCCAGGATTTCTGGAGGATCAGCGGCATAGAAAGAGATGTATATCTATGGTCGGCACCCAGGGTGCATATTCGTGATTATTGGGCTAAAGCAAGCCTGGACGAAAATTACCAGCTTGGGAGACTCAATGTAGACCTCGACATCAGGAAATTTGATAAAGCACTGGATGCGAAAAACTATACTGTTCAGCTGGTATTATATGATGAAGAAGGCATGGAGGTATTAAATGCGAAAGAGAAATTCTCCATCAGCAAGGGCCTGGATAATGAGGCTCTCTCTATGCAGGAATGGCAGATAGACAATGTTAGACAATGGTCGGCTGAAAAACCAAACCTCTACACCCTGCTGCTTAGTTTGAAGGATAGAAAGGGAAACACCCTTGAAGTACAGACTTGCAAAATTGGTTTTCGCAATGTGGAACTTATCGATGGCCTGTTATATATAAACGGAGAATATGTGCTCATAAAAGGCGTCGACCGTCATGAGCATGATGAGAAAACAGGGCATGTGGTGGATGAACAATCCATGCGTAAGGATTTGAGTCTCATGAAAATGAATAATATCAATTCAGTCCGGACGAGCCATTATCCTAATGATCCACGCTGGTATCAGCTTTGTGATGAGTACGGACTGTATGTGATCGACGAAGCAAACATCGAGTCACATGGCATTGGCTATCATCCCGACAGGACTTTGGGAAACAAACCTGAGTGGGAGGATGCACACCTCGACAGGATACAGCGCATGGTAGAGCGTGATAAAAACCATCCCAGCATCATCATCTGGTCGATGGGCAATGAGGCCGGTGATGGTGTGAACTTTGAGGCAGGCACGAAGTGGATACATGAGCGCGATCCCTCACGCCCGGTACACTATGAACGTGCCCTGAAAAGGCCTCATACTGATATTTACTGCCCTATGTACCCGGGACTCGAATACCTGGAGAGGTGGGCTCAAAACGAAGACCCCCGCACACTCATCATGTGTGAATATGCGCATTCGATGGGTAACAGCACGGGTAACCTGAAAGAGTACTGGGACCTGATCCGTAAATATGATAAGCTTCAGGGTGGCAGCATCTGGGACTGGGTTGACCAGGGCCTGCTGAAGACAGATGAGAAAGGAAATGAATACTGGGCTTATGGTGGCGACTTTGGCCCGGAAGGGACGTACTCCGACTTCAATTTTTGTGCAAACGGCCTGATCAATGCAGACAGAAGCATTCATCCTGCACTGAATGAGGTGAAAAAAGTATATCAATCTATCCGCTTTTTCCGCGATACCAGCTTACTGGATATGATCAATATGTATAATGAATATAACTTTACTAATCTGAGTGAATTTGATTTCTTTTATAACATAACTGCAAACGGGAAGACGGTGGCTGGTGGCGACTTCCCCAGAATATCATGTATGCCTGGAGAAAAGGTCAGCATCAGCATACCGCAGAATGAAGCCTTCACTGAAGCGGGAGTAGAATATTTTATGAATGTCTATGCCAGGATCAGGCATGGTTCCGAATTGCTTCCGACAGGATATGTTATTGCCTCAGCGCAATTTGCCCTTCCATATCGTGAGCTCATTGAAATGCCTGCACCAGGGGAGGGGCCGGGCCTGGAGACCTCCGAAAAGGACCATGATTACATCGTAAAAGGAAAACATTTCTCAATATC
>JBDLIJ010000151.1:0-7898 GCA_039714935.1 Bacteroidota bacterium
CAGGTGAAACAGATGCCGGCTATGATTAACGATGACGGGGGCGAGCAATTCCTGCTAAGATTTGATATTCACCATTTCGGAGAACCCTCTACCGCAATGATCTCCATTAATGGTATCTCGACGAAAATTCCGCTTAAGCTGGGTGTAAACTACAAATATATTCCTGTAAACGGGAAAGCCGGCGATGTGATCGATAACATAAGTGTCAATATAAACAATGAGGATCACAGTTCTCCCATCACCCCCATCACCATTTCCCCCGTCTCCCCCATCACCCTCTACCTCCTCCACCACAGCCATGCGGATATCGGATATACACATCATCAGGATGTAGTTGAGCGTTTGCATCATGATTATTTCAGGGAAGCTGTCCAACTGGCTGATGATACCAGGAATTATCCATTCGGATCACGCTTTAAATGGAATACCGAGGTGACCTGGGCAGTAGAATCATACCTTGAGCAATGCAGCAAGGACGAAAAAGATGCTTTTATAAAGGCCGTACAAAGTGGAAGTATTGGTCTTGACGGCCTCTGGGTTAATGAGCTTACAGGCCTGTGCCGTCCGGAAGAACTCATCCGACTCGTACAAAGGAGTGCCCGGGTAGCCCGGCAATGCGGCATTGAGCTCCGCTCGGCCATGATCACCGACATCCCGGGATATACATGGGGGCTGGTGCCTGTGATGGCAAAAAGCGGGATCCGGTATTTCTCCCCAGGAACAAACGTGGGACATCGTATAGGAAACATTAAGGATGTTTGGGGAGATAAACCCTTTTACTGGGTTTCGCAAAGCGGAAAAGACAGTGTGCTGACATGGTTTCCTTCCAGGGGATATTCATGGTTCCACACCGGGCTGGGCACTGACAAACCACAAAATCTCCTGACTGAAGAGCCGATATTTGAATATGTTGATCAGCTGTATCAGGAAGACTTTCCATACAATATTTCCATCTTCAGGTATAACATAGGTTCCGATAATGGACCTCCACAGCCTGCATTATCCGACATTATTAAAAGCTGGAATGAAAAATACAGTACTCCCCAGATATGTATCGCTACCACTGCTGAAGCTTTTGAAATATTTGAATATAATTACGGAAACACCCTTCCTTCTTTCCAGGGTGATCTGACACCCTACTGGGAAGACGGGGCAGCATCTTCAGCCAAAGAAACTGCGCAGGTCCGTGCTGCAGCCGAGCGCCTGATACAGGCACAATCGCTCTGGGTATTATCAGGCAATAAAGACTATCCGCTCGAAGAAATCAAAACAGCCTGGCAGAACATCCTCCTGTATGATGAACATACCTGGGGCTCATGGAACAGCATCAGCGCCCCCCACGACACTTTTACCACCAGCCAATGGGATACCAAAAGATCTTTTGCCCTGGCGGCCGATAAGATCTCTGCGGAGATCATGGAGCAGTCAGTCCGGGCCCTCGCAAATAAAAAGGAAAAAGTGGAGCTGACATTCGACATCTGGAATACCCATTCCTGGCCGGTCAGTGATGTCATCTTCCTGCAAGTACCTGATGAAATTGCCAATGCCTATGTTGTTGATGCAAACAACAACCGCCTTAAAACCCAAAGAATATCGGATGGCAGGCTGGCTGTTCTACTGAAGGATGTTCTGCCTTTTGCAGCTAAAAGGATTTTCATCAGGTCAGATGATCATGTGAGGATAGACCCGGAACCCTGGCTGCAGATTCAGGATGCAAATATTTCCTTTAACTGGGAAAGGGGAGACATAACTGCTTTCCGGCATCCGAAGCTCTTAGGCAGTATGGTTGATATATCCAATGGATATGGATTAAACAGCTATTTTTATGTTAACGGCAGGAATCCCGAACAATGGCATTGTACACGAAATACAAAGATTACTTATCCCGACAAAGGGAAATTGCTTAACACTGTCCGTATCTTGTCAGAAGCTCCCGGCACCGATGGTGTGCTTCGCGAGATCATGATCATTGATGAGCTTGACAGGATCGATATTCGCAATACCATATATAAAACAGAAGTGTACGACCCTGAAGGGCTTCACTTTGGATTTCCGTTTAACATCCCCGGGGGGGAAACGCATATTGGCATTGCCTGGGGCTATTACCGGCCGGAGGCAGATCAGCTTCCTGGCTCCAACAAAAACTTTTATACCATGAACAGGTGGGTTGATGTATCCTCAGAAGATCAGGGCGTATGCCTGGTATCATTGGATGCTCCACTCATTGAACTTGGTAAAATGTCGATGGATGCTATCTCATGCGGGTGGAAAGACCATCAGGATACCACGCAAACTATCTTCTCTTATGTTATGAATAACTACTGGGAAACAAATTACCTGGCTGCTCAGCCCGGTAAAGCTGAATTCCGCTATTCACTGCATCTCAATGATGGTTTTGATCCTGTAGAAAATGAAAAGCGCAGCCTGGAGAGGGCGCAGCCGTTGATCGTTGTTCCCTCTTCCATCAAGAATCACTTAGCCCGTAGTATGCTCAGGCACGACAACCAAAATGTGTTGATTACAGCCCTGATACCTTATGAGGATGGTGGATTTCTGGCAAGGTTATACAATCCAGGCAACACCGAGCAAGCTGTCCAGGTAATGTGGGATCCCTTAAGCTCGGTCTTTCATACTATTTCTGTTTGTGGGATAGATGGTGGAAATGCTGAACCGCTGAGGGGGGTGCTTTTGATGCCTGCTCACTCTTTTAAAACGCTTCGGGTAGATTAGGGGCTAAAGCCCCAATGCCAGGATCAGACCTCTCATACCCCCGCCTTAAAAGGCGGGGTAAAGGATATCAGGTTCCACGAACTTTTGTCCCAGGGTATTGAGCATGGTTTATCAGTTTCCCCGGACTTTAGTCCGGGGGTAAAGGGCTCTAATGTAAGCCCCGGGGCTTTAGCCCCAAAACCTTTTTATCCCAAATAACCTTAAGAATTCCTCATATTCCTCATTAAAAGATTTTACCTTATGATGCTCTTCCTGATTTCTAATATAATTTCTTACATTTTGCACATAAGAATCTCCCACTGAAACAGCAAAATACTCCTCTTGCCATTTAAGTTTCTCTTTTATTAATTTCTTTTTATTTGCCCAATAGGTAGATTCACCTTTTAGCATTTGAGCAATTTTAGAAATACATTGATCTCCATTTAATGAAAGGAGGCAATGAACATGGTCAGTATAACCTCCAATATGGTCGACATAAATTCCTTTTTGATTGGCATTTTCCTTAATATGCACAAATATCTCTTTTCTAATGTCTTTAGTAAGTACAGGCTGGTGCTTGTAGGTTGTCCACACCAGGTGAATCCAAATTTTAACATATCCCATAATAATTACTTTATACTTATTAATACCAAAAACTCGAAATTGTCACACTTCAGGGGCTAAAGCCCCGGTGTCAGAACCAGGCCTCTCATACCCCCGCCTTAAAAGGCGGGGTAAAGGATATCAGGTCCCACGAACTTATGACCCAGGGTGTTGAGCATGGTTTATCAGTTTCCCCGGACTTCAGTCCGGGGATAAAGGGCTCTAATCTAATCACTGGGGCTTTAGCCCCAACATTAAAAGGCTTATAAAAAAAGACAGGACCCCCTTTCGGGAATCCCATCCAAAACAAATAAACTAAGGTGCTTGTGATCAAGTTATGAACTCCAATCCCAAGAGTTTATCTTTAATCTTCAATTCACTTCTTCAATCTTCTATCTTCTATCTTCTATCAATTAGCATCCTCCCTCATCCCCATGATCATCACTTCCGCCACCCAGGAGGTCCAGGTTTTCTTCGTATTCCAGCGGGTAGGCCATCTCCCAGGCTTTCCACCCTCCTTCAAGATATTTAACGTTTTCATATCCCAGCCTCTCAAGGTAGTCAGCAGCGATTACAGATCGTTTACCTTTTTTGCAATATACGATGAGCTTATCTGATTTTTCCGGAGGATAGATCATCTCATTATCCCAGAATTCAGTGTTCCCCATCTTAAAGATGAGCACTCCGCCTGGTATGTTGATGCCTCCAGGAATATATCCATATGCATATTCATTCATCTCTCTGACGTCCACAAGATAGAAAACATCCAGGCTGTCCATCATGAGTTTGAGCTCTTCGGGTGTTATGATATCCAGGCCACCAATAAGCTGTTCAACAATTTCATCCGGGCCTGATACTTCCTTTTCACAGGGACATGAGCAGGATGAAATAATAAAAGATATGCTTATGAAAGCAACAATGAGTTTTATGATAGTCTTATTCATGATCAATAATTTTAAGGTTATTTTTTTATGCTTTTAATCTTTTTGGTTTTCTTCTTTTTCCCTCCATTAGTAGGCTTTATATAATGGCTGGCATTCTCAATAACATCCTTTACGGCATCATCTGCTTCCTGTTCTTCCATTGTTTCCCATCCGGTGATCATGGCAATAAGGTTAGATGTTAAGGTCCTGCCGGTTGTGATCAGGTACAGATGTATGATCACAAAGGCGATCAGGATATATGCCCCGATCGTATGTATATATGCCAGGGGCATCAGGCTGTCGAGGGCAAGTCCCTGTATCGGATAGTTAAAATACAGGTATAGAAAGCCGGAAATAACCATTACAGGTATGATCATAACGGTTAGTGCAAAATACACCAGTCGCTGAAGCGGGTTTAATTTGCTAAGCAGGCGCTTTCCGGTAGGGTGTGGTGCATTGTTAAATATTCCTGTCAGGTAATAAGCCATCTGGGCTTTCAGATTTTTAGCAGTCGGAATATATTGCTTCCATTCGCCTGTTGTAAGGTGCCAGAAAAATGCGAACACCATTAGCACCAGTAATGCCCATGCGGCATTGTCATGCCATCTCACGGCGTTTTCATATCCCAGCAGTTCATACGTTCCATGAATTTCAAACCCTGTAAGCATCAGAAAGAATATCAATAATGACTGTGTCCAGTGCCAGAAACGTTCAAAGCTTCTATATAAATATACTTTTTTCATGATTCTTCTCCTCCTTGTAATTTTTGATTTAACGGACAACGTTTTCGGTAAATGATCCTACAGATCAAATGCACGACAACCCCGATCAAGGACAGGAAAATCAAGGTGATTCCTGAAGCCTCAATCTTCATGTTCTTATCTCTTCCCGGCAGATAGAAGTCGGTAAGATTTGCAAGCCGGCTGTTGTTTCTCGAGTGGCAGTCGATACACTTCAATGATTGCTCTGCCGGCGACACCATATGGCTCAGAGGCCAGTACATCTCTGTTTCAACGAAATCATATTCACCGCTGTAAGGCAGGCCCAGGTATTCCATCCCGGCTTTTGCCGAAACATTCCAGTCAAAGTCGGTCCACAGGGCCCCTTTTCCTTTTTCCTTATCCCAAAGTTTTGGTTGCACCAGGGTATTGTTCACCACATCATAAATCTGACGACCACGATGAACTTTCACCGGCCAGATCTTTGATGCATATGAAGTTTTCTGAAACTGTCCCTTATCCCTGTATGAACCATCCAGGGTATTCATTTGTACGGGGATGGTGTCAATTTTATCTGTGATAAGCTGATGGTCGGCAATGCCATTAAACCAATAGTATTCAGGAATAACATTATTACCCCAGACAAAGGTTCCTTTGATCGACATGTATTTATGATTTCCATCCACATCGGGGGTATGGAATGCATGTCCATGCTCATCAAGCTCACCTGTAGTAGACCAGTCCCAGTACAATTTAGTGTCGTTTACTTTTGCATAGTAAGGAATATGGCAGGTCTGACATGCCACCCTCAGGTTGTGGTCGTCAAGGATCTTGTCGTTGTGAGGTTTGTTGGTATGGCACTGCTCACAGGTGGCTCTGCTTTTATTTTCTGAAGATAGCGCATACAGTTTCCCTGCCATCTGGTGTTTCTCAGTCACATGGCAATCTACACAGCTCATGTCTTCGCCATCTGTAGCCATATGTACGTCCACTTCCCTGGAGCAGTCGAGCAGGGCTTTTTCAAGGTCGCCATGCTTGACATTGTTTCCACCTCCGCCCCAGAAGTGGCAAACACCGCAATTATCCCTGCCGGGGCTGCCCACGTGTGTCGACACATAGTTCAGGTTGACGCTGGGATCGGGATATCCGGCCCCACCTTTTTGCTTTTTATATGAACCTGTTTTATCGTGACATATAAGGCAGTCGATATTGGTTGGTTCTTCAAAATCAAAACTCTTGTCGGCCCAGCCATATCCTATGTGGCAGCGTGTACATGTGGCTTCACTGCCCGATACCCCTATACAGAAATTATTCAGGATATTTTTCTTCCCGAGAGGCACTTCCTCACGGCCATCAAGGGTTTCAGTCCGTTGCCACCTCCAGTGGGAAGTAGCCAGGATCTCTGTATGCCTGTTTGTATGGCATGATAAACATGCGGCAGTAACGGCATGTGCATTTTCAAATGGCTCCCTCAGGATGTCAAATTTTGTGTGATCCACAGAGGGCGTCGTGTTTCTGTCTGCTTTCATGACATAATTATACACCGTCACCCCTGGATCATTCAGCGTATCACTCAACTGCATCACAGCCATCAATAGTATTGGCAGGAACAGGATGAACGCAATAAAAGATACCTTTCTCATAGCTTATTAGTTTATTTGTTTTGCTGAATTAACAGTTGTTACAAAATTAACAGTTGGTGTTTAACCCCAAACATGCCATATATGATACTGGTCGATACAAGTATTGATATAGATCAATATTTTTATACTCATATATTGGTTCTGAGGGTGATTTATCCTATTTTTGTAAAAACAAATAACTAAGCTTGCATTATGGGAGCAGTCCGGACAAGTTGTACCGTAGCCGATGATCATTGTAAATGCTTTGAAGCACTTACGCAGGAACAGTTTGCTTTACTGGAGAAGAAGCAGGTTACCGTTGAGTATAACAAGGGTGAGATCATTGCCAAGCACGGCGCCTTTGCCTCACATGTTATTTTCGTTTGCGAAGGCCTTGTAAAAGTTTATCTTGAGCATGGCAACGAAACGCTTATCCTGAAGATCATCAGCCCCGGCAATCTCGTAGGCCTATCCTCACTCACAGATGGGGAAGAGGTTTTTCAGTACTCTGCAGCAGCCTACCAGCGGTCGGTGGCCAAGCTGATCGACATAGTAACCTTCAAGCAGCTGATCAGGGAGAATGGCCATTTTGCTTCTAAGGTGATCAGCATACTGGGAGAGAACAGCAATCAGATCAACAATCGCTTTTTCTGTCTTACCCATCGCCAGTCGTATGGCAGGCTGGCCGATCTTCTATTATGTCTCGCGGGCAGGGTATTTAAAACCGATAAATTTGAGCTTGACCTCACCCGTAAAGAGCTTGCGGAGCTGGCCGGCATGTCGACGGAAAATGTGATCCGCATCCTTAAAAAGTTCCAGGATGACAAGCTCATCAAGCTGAACGGAAAAATTATTGAACTGCAAAACCTGGAAGCCCTGCAGCGCATTTGCGACCTGGGGTGATATTAGGAATTCCGGACTTGGTTTCGTTCAGCATGGAATTATACCAGCCATAATAGCCTGATAAAAGTGATAAAAGAATCCTCCCAATTGATAACTTATTGACCAGGCCTGAAGTACAAATCTAAATTTAACAACGCCTTAGTATATACTCATCAGGAGATGTGTGAATATTACGCACGAATCAAGAGATTAACGCGAGCGGGGGTAACAAACAATTTGCTGTGGTAATTTGTTTCTATGTAACTGTTAACTTAAATGGAGCCTAAACTACCATGAAAATATCAAAAGTATCAGAAACACCCACCAAAGAAAACCCGCACAATGTGGATGCACGAATGCTGTATGATAAAGATTCAGCCCAGGCTGTACATTTAAATCTTAACCCCGGTGAAAGCCTGAAACCTCATATCACTCCCGTA
>JBDLIJ010000152.1:0-7818 GCA_039714935.1 Bacteroidota bacterium
ATAATAAGTAAAAAGGTTGTTATTCAATAATAAATCAAATGATCAAGAAACAACTGCTGTTCCTTATTGCTGCAGTCATTATCTTCAATGCCTGCAGCAATATTGGAAAACAGGAGAATCTTAATAAAACCAGTCTTACTAATTACAAACTCTGGTATCAACAGCCGGCAAAGATCTGGGATGAAGCGCTGCCGGTTGGGAACGGTCGCCTGGGAGCAATGGTTTTCGGGGGCGTTTATCATGAGCGTATACAGCTGAATGAAGAAAGCCTCTGGGCAGGAAAAAAAATCAACACCAATAACCCCAATGCTCTTAATGATCTGCCCGGGATCAGGGAGCTTATCTTTCAGGGTAATATTAAAGATGCATATGATGCAGGGAATAAGAGCCTGTTGGGAACCCCTCCCCGATTCCGTTCCTATCAGACCCTTGGAGATATTTATTTATCATCTGACAGTTTAAGTGCCTTTAGTGATTACAAACGTGATCTGCACTTAAACACTGGCATATCCCGTACCTGTTATACAATCGATAGTATAACTTATACAAGGGAGGTTTTCGCTTCTGCACCTGATAATATTATCGTAATTCATGTGACTGCTGATAAAGCAGGTGCTATTAACACCTCAATCGCTCTAAAAAGGAAAAGAAGTGCTATTGTGAAAGCTGAAGACAATCGGCTGACCATGACAGGTCAGATTATCGATGACACGACAGTATCTCAAGGGCCCGGAGGCGCTCATATGAAATTTGCTTCCGTATTGATGGCTTTTAACAAGGGTGGAGAACTAATGGCCAGTGATTCAAGCCTTCATGTAAAGGACGCAGATGAATTGTGCATGTTGTTCACAGCCGCAACGGATTACAATTTTGAGAAATTAAACTTTGACAGAAACACAGATCCACTTTCAGTGTGTAACAATATTCTGGCAGATGCCGGAGAAAGGTCATTGGCACTGATCAGGGAAGCACATGTTGATGATCACACAAGCTTGTTTAACAGGCTGCAAATTGATCTGGGAGGAGTGAAAAGAGATTCGCTACCCACTGACGTAAGATTGGATTCAGTAAAAAATGGTCATGACGATCCCGCTTTGATTGCATTGTACTTCCAATACGGCCGCTACCTGCTGATGGGCAGTTCCAGGGCACCAGGCATATTGCCAGCCAATTTACAAGGTGTTTGGAATGCTCATTTTAAGGCACCCTGGAATGCTGATTACCATACCAATATCAATCTGCAGATGAATTACTGGCATGCCGAGATCTGCAACCTGCAAGAAACTGTTACACCCCTGGTCAGTATTGTTGATAAGTGGAGAGAGCCCGGGAGAGTATGTGCCCGAGAAATGTATGGATGCAATGGGTGGGTAATGCACCATGCAACTGATATTTTTGGAAAAATGGTTCCCAATGCTGATATGCGCTGGGGCATGTCGCCCTTAAGTGGTGTATGGATGACCTTTCCCTTGTGGAGACATTATGAGTTTACAGAGGACAAAGAATACCTGAAAACCAGGGCCTACCCCATCATGAAGGAAGCGATGGCTTTTATAAGTGATTTTCTGCTTGAAAAAGACGGATACCTCGTCACCATTCCCAGCATGTCACCCGAAAATGCCTATCTCCTTGAAGATAAAGATCATCCTTGTCAGCTAACATATGCTCCAACTATTGACAATCAAACCCTTAGGGCTCACATTGATCATTGTATCCAGGCAAGTATAATATTGGAAGAGGACGAAGGCTTAAGGGGGGACTGGGAAGAGATGCTGCTCAAGATCCCGGCTGTCCATATCGGCAAAGACAGCACGATTATGGAATGGATAGAAGATTATGATGAATGGGAACCGGGCCACAGGCATATGTCCCACCTGCTGGGATTATATCCCCTGGCACAAATAACACCAGAAACACCAGAGCTCTTTGAGGCTGCCGAACGTACTATTGCAAAAAGGTTGCACCACGGAGGTGGGCACACAGGGTGGAGCCGTGCGTGGATCATCAACTTTTTTGCACGCTTGCTTCAGGCAGAGAAAGCATATGACAATGTGATGGCTTTGCTGCGAAAATCAACCCAGAGCAATCTATTCGATTCCCACCCCCCATTTCAGATTGATGGCAATTTTGGCGGAACAGCGGGCATTGCCGAGATGCTGATTCAAAGTCATAATGGTGTAATCCAAATACTACCTGCCTTGCCGGCAGCCTGGCCGGATGGTAGCATAAAAGGCCTGCGTGCCAGGGGTGGATTTGAAGTCGATATGGAGTGGAAAGATGGATTGTTGACAAGCAGTACAATTTATGCTCATAACGACAACAATATCCGGATAAAATATAAAGAACACACATTAAGCCTCGAAATGAAGATTGGCGACACCATTATCCTTGATGGCATGCTTCAGCCCTGCAACTGAAAATTTAGTATTTTTACTGCAACTCTGAAAGTTGCCGACAATTATGAATTTACCCCAAATCCCACTTGCCGAGCGCCTGCGCCCGCAGAACCTGGATGAATACCTGGGACAGGAACACCTTATCGGTGATGGTGCCATACTGCGCAAAGCAATAGAGTCGGGTAATATCCCCTCAATGATACTGTGGGGTCCGCCGGGAGTGGGAAAAACGACCCTGGCCCATATCATCTCAGAGCAATTGAACAGGCCTTTCTATACCCTCAGTGCCATCAGCTCGGGTGTGAAGGATGTACGTGAGGTGATCAACAGGGCAAAGCAGTCGGCAAACCATGCCATACTGTTTATCGACGAGATCCACAGATTTAGCAAGTCCCAACAGGACTCGCTGCTGGGAGCAGTTGAGAAAGGCATCGTCACCCTTATCGGGGCTACAACGGAAAACCCCTCCTTTGAGGTGATCTCCCCCCTGCTGTCGCGATGCCAGGTATATATTCTGAAGGCATTTGAAAAAGAAGAGCTGCTTACATTGATGGAAAGCGCCAGAAAATATCTCGAAGAAGAGCACAGCCTGAGGATCAACATCAGGGAGACCGAAGCGCTATTGAGGATCTCAGGAGGGGATGCACGCAAGCTGTTAAATGCACTTGAGTTAATCCTCAATGCATCGCCGGGCGCGAAAGAGCTGGAGATAACCAACAAAAGCGCAACGGAGGTGATACAGGAAAACCTGGCCATGTACGACAAGGCCGGCGAGATGCACTATGACGTTATTTCTGCTTTCATCAAGTCCCTGCGTGGTAGCGACCCCAATGCTGCAGTATACTGGCTGGCACGGATGGTGCAGGCCGGCGAAGACCCTAAGTTCATTGCCAGGCGAATGCTCATACTGGCCTCTGAAGACATTGGAAATGCCAACCCCAATGCATTGTTGCTGGCCAATGCCTGCTTCGATGCCGTGAACAAGATCGGCTGGCCCGAAAGCAGGATCATACTGTCACAGACGGCAGTATACCTGGCCTCATCACCAAAAAGCAATGCCTCCTACCTGGCTATAGGAATGGCAGAACAGCAAGTCAGGCAAACAGGCGACCTTTCCGTTCCATTGCATATAAGAAATGCCCCGACAAAATTGATGAAAGAAGTGGGATACGGCAAAGGATACAAATATGCCCATGATTTTAACAATAATTTTACCGAACAAGAGTTTTTACCGGAGGAGATCAGCGGCACGAAATTTTACGATCCGGGCGACAATGCCAGGGAAAATGAATTGAGGAAGAGACTGAAAGGCTGGTGGAAGAGCAAATACAAATATTAAGGTGTTAAGTGTTGGGGGTTGGGTGTTGGGTGTTGGGTGAGGTGATATACCCTGAGCACAGTACTTAATCCAACTAAACGAATAAACGAATAAACTCATGGTCAATATGATCGAATCAATCCAAAGAATAAAGTACACTGAATCAGGAAATTTCTTGCTGATAGCCGGCCCATGCATTATTGAGAATAACAAGAGCCCTTTCGAAATTGCGGAGGCTATCCTTAAGATCACTGATAAACTGAAGATACCTTTCATCTTCAAAGCCTCGTACCGTAAAGCCAACAGGTCTAAGCTGCAATCATTTACGGGCATTGGCGATATGGAAGGGCTGGAGATACTGAAGGCTATCAAGGAAAAATATAATGTCCCGGTCATCACAGATATTCACAGTCCTGAGGAAGCATCTCTCGCTGCTGATTATGTGGATGTCTTACAAATTCCGGCTTTCCTTTGCCGGCAGACGGATCTGCTGGTTGCGGCTGCAATGACAGGCAAAGTGGTAAACATCAAGAAAGGCCAATTCCTTTCTGCTGAGGCGATGAAATTCGCATTGGATAAGGTAAGGCAGTCAGGAAACCATAATGTAATGCTTACCGAGCGTGGTACGATGTTCGGCTACCAGGACCTGGTGGTTGACTTCCGTAATATACCATGGATGAAAGAAAATGCCGTTCCGGTGATCGCCGACATCACCCATTCCTTACAACAGCCAAACCAGGCCAGCGGAGTGAGTGGCGGAAGGCCGGAAATGATCGAGACCATGGGCAAGGCGGCCATCGCCGTGGGTGCCGACGGGATCTTCCTCGAAACACATCCAAAACCCTCTGAAGCACTTTCAGATGGCGATAACATGCTTCCATTAAGTCAATTGGAGGAGCTGTTGGTGAAGCTGGTGCGTATTAAACAAGCACTGTAAGATATCCGAAATTCGAAATCCGATATTCGAAGCTGCTCATTCTACTTTCAGCTGAACTTTGCGAAGCCCACCTGTTTGTTCATCAAACTCAACATCTGTGGTATTCGCCGGCAGAACACCCAGCCTTCCAAACTGGCTGACCGGTGTTCGAAGTTCTGCAACCACCTGATCGCGGTAATATATCCTGACACCGGCTTCTTCAGGGAGACGGTAATATATACCTTTCGCCAGGCCACCGTTGGAGGAGTCCATACCGGAAGTATTTCCAGAAAGGGTGATCTCAATGCTAACTTCTTCTCCACCACCGCTTTCACTTATTCCTTCACTTTCAGAAAGCATGAATAATGGAAGCTTGTTTCCTGCGCTCTCTATAGTAGGCAAATAGATAAAAGTATACGAAAGATATCTTTTGACCGTGGCTCCGGTGAACAGTCTCAGGTATGCTGACTCCATGCGGAGGAGCTCTTCATTCATAAATTTCAGCGCAGCTGCTGAGTAATTTATCTCATGATAGCCTGTAAGCAGGTTATAGCGTCCCTCTCTGATCTTCTTGATCCTGTCCGCAATTTCTTCCGCCTTAAGTTCCAACGGCTTTTCAGTCATGCTGGTATGGAAGGTGTAATCCTCGATGGTGATGGTGTCCAGGTCTATCCTGCGTATGATCGTATCTACTTTAGGATACAGATTCAAGTCAGCATACTTAATGAACATCTGCATGAGCTCGTCAGCACTCATACTCCTGCTAAGAGCACTTGTTTGATCAGCTTTATTTGCATTTGAAGATCTTATAGAGGTGATCACGCCTTTCCCATTGAGGTTCAGCATTGTCTGCCAGGCTTCTTTAGATGATTTTTCCCCGGGACTGATAAAGTAGTACTGTGCCGGATCCGGCTCTGAAATGCTGCTTAAACGGATATCCTTTATGCTGTACTCAAAGCCGTTACGGGATACAATATTCGTGATCCCAAGGTACTCTTCAGCATAATCTCTTAAAGGGCCGGCAAGAAGTTCCTTTTGTTCAACAGTAACATTGACCTGTATAAGTGTTTGTGGCAGTGCATATATGAGCCCCTCCTGCTCAACAGTATTAAAAGATTCATCAATCCTGTTGACATTGATCTGGGCCGAAATAAAAAGAGGAAACAAAAACATAATTGCCCCCGCAAGAATATAAGATCGAATAAAACGCATATGCTGTCAGATATAAACCAAAGTTAGTAATTTAATTTGTACGATACTTTACCACTTAGGTTGCATGAAGATTTTACATGTAACATATTACATTTTACATTTGCCTTTTGCCATTATTTTATGTAAGTTTACATAAACCAAAACCCAAACATCATGGAAACCCTGTCTGTAACGCTCATCGCCCTCGCTGCGGCATTTGCCGTGTACTGGACTTTTAGGATCAAAAAAATGATTCCTATGATCGTTAACTTCGGGATGGTCATTGGCATCCTGCTGGTTTTAATTCCACCATTGCAACTGTATACTTTTGGCATGTATATCTACATGGCTTTCACGGTCATGGCATTTTTCTATGGTTTGGCTGACAGGGAAAGGAAACTGGAAGACAGGCTGGTCATCTGCCTGATGTCGGCCGGAATATTTTTATACTGGCTGTGGGTGCTGAACCACTGGCATGGCAACACCAGCCTCGCCCCGATATTTGTATTACTGGTGGCACTGGCAGGGATCATCAGCAGGGCAAAAGTCAGAACTGAATTTGGCTTTCTGGCTATCCTGGCGGCGGATGCGATTGCGATATTGCTTGCATCTTAGTTAAATGGTTAAATGGTTAAATGGTTAAATGGCTAAATGGTTAAATGGTTAAATGGTTAAATGGCTAAATTGTTAAATTGTTGGGGTGGTGACCCCTTGTTAATCCTTATACACAAATATATGAAAACACCTCCGGAATTTAAAGGTAAATTATGATTAAATTTGCACTATTCTGCTATCGAGATGCTATTCAACCAAAGCGATACAATTGCACAAGTTTTTCTATCAGACACGATGGATGCCGACACACTGCCAGTAAATGTTACTGATAGTCTGAGTGTATCCCCAAAAACATATCAATCACTTTTTGTAAGTAACACTACAAGCGGAGATCTTACAGAAAAACCTTTGCCAGTACAAAATCAAGCCTTCTGGGTTCCATTAATTCTTATCCTGGGCTTTGTTTTGCTTGCCTGGAGCAGACTCTACTTCAAGCGGAGACTGGGGATGATCTTTCAGGGAGTATTTGCAAGAAACTATGCAAATCAGCTTATCAGGGAAGGCAACCTCTTCAATGAAAGGATAGGACTTGTCCTGTTTCTCCTCTACCTTTCAACAATGGCCATGTTCGCATACCTGGCAATCCCTTTATTCAATATCAGGATAAACATGCCTCCGGGCTTAATATACATTTCCATTTTTGCTTTTTTCCTTGGACTTTGGTTACTGAAAGTATTTATGGTAAGGATACTATCACTGTTATTCAGCACACAGGATCATTCGCAAAGCTTGCTTACAAATATGTATATGTACAATCTTTTTGCCGGGATCATACTTCTGCCGGCAGTTAGCTGTATGGCATTTGCAGATTTAGAGATTTTCTTCTATATCAGCCTGGGTCTTATCGTGTTTACATATAGCCTGAGATTAATTCGGGGAGTAATTATTGGAATTAGCCTCATTAAATTTTCTCCATTTCATTTAATGTTGTATCTTTGCACCCTCGAAATTTTACCATTGATCGTTCTGGCTAAAATCTTGACTCGAAACATGATCCTATAAAAGATAGGACAAGGAAAGTGAAGGAATCATTCGTTTCATTTAAAAAGATGCAAAAGTGAAAATAAAAAACATACTTGTATCACAACCTGAACCTGCTGATCTGGAAAAATCTCCTTATGGAGAACTTGCAAAAAGCCATAACCTGAACATTGACTTTAACAAGTTTATAAAGATTGAAGGTGTAAACTCTAAAGAATTCAGGCAACATCGTATTCACCTGCTTGACTTTACAGCCATTATCTTTACAAGCAGAAATGCTGTTGACCATTTTTTCAGACTGGCCAAAGACCTGAGGGCAGAGATCCCTGACACCATGAAATATTTCTGCATCTCAGAATCGACAGCATTCTACCTGCAGAAATACGTTCAATACCGTAAGC
>JBDLIJ010000153.1:0-7637 GCA_039714935.1 Bacteroidota bacterium
GTTGAATTGGTTGAATTGGTTGAATTGGTTGAATTGGTTGAATTGGTTGAATTGGTTGAATTGGTTGAATTGGTTGAATTAGTTGAATTGGTTGAATTAGGTTCTTGAATCTTAAATCCGTATTCTACACTTTCATTCTTTGCACCCACCGAAGCCTTGGCGCAGGTGGGTTACTAAACATTAATCATTTGGATTTCATCATTCAGTAAAGGTTGAATTGGGACCCGGTATCTGGGACCCGGCATCCGGCATCTGAGACCCGGCACCCAATTAATAACCCATAATTAAAAATAAATGTGTACTTTTGCAGTTGTAATATATATACAACCGAAACTACTCCTTTTATCGTTTCATTTTTACTTTCAAAGACTAACCGGATAAAAGGAAAAGAATTCAAAATTTATTTTTACTTCAATGGAATATAATACCAAAAGAAACCACCTGGAGATGCCCGAATATGGCAGGAATATCCAGAAGATGATCCTTTATGCCATTTCAATAGAGGACACGGAAAAAAGATTAAGGGTAGCCCAGGTGATCGTGAATATCATGTCTCAGATGCATCCGAGGGTGAAGGACCAGGGTGATTACAAACAAAAGCTCTGGGATCATCTCTATATTGTTTCCGACTGGAAACTTGATGTTGAGGGCCCTTATCCGCCACCTTCCAGGGAAGAACTTGCCTCAAAGCCGGATGCGCTGCCTTATGCTACAGGAAAGATAAAATACAAACCCTATGGAAAGAACATTGAGGCGGTCATAGAAAAGGCGATAGCTTATGATGAGGGCCCGGAAAAAGAGGCCTTTATGAAAGCCATAGCCAATCACCTTAAAAAGTCTTATCTGAACTGGAACAGGGATTCTGTGAATGATGAACTGATCTTTGAACATTTTAAAGATCTGTCAGATAATAAGCTCGTGCTGGATGAAACATTTAAGTTGAATGAAACCAACGACATCCTGGCAAGGAATAAAAAGAAAAAGTTTACCGGCAAGCAAAGAGATAGTGGTTACAGCCACAAGAGCCGGGGACGTAAGTACAGACAACAATAACCATTGTTCATATCAGCTAAAGGCTTATCTTTATCGTAAATTCAATTTTTAATTTACTTAACAGCCATGAGTTCTTTTGAGATCACCGGTGGCAAAAAGCTCAAAGGGGAGATCACCCCGCAAGGGGCTAAGAATGAAGCCCTGCAGGTCGTCAGTGCCGTTCTGCTGACATCAGAAAAGATAAATATGCATAAGGTCCCGGATATTCGGGATGTTAATAAACTGATAGACATCCTAAGAGACCTTGGCGTTAGGGTTGAGAAAACCGGCTTGGAATCATATTCTTTCCAGGCGGATCACATTGACCTGAACTACCTTAAAAGCCCTGAATTCAAGACAAAAGGAGCCAGCCTCCGTGGATCGATTATGATCATAGGACCCTTGCTTGCACGTTTCGGGCAGGCCTTCATGCCACATCCTGGTGGCGATAAGATCGGTCGCCGGCGACTGGATACACATTTTATCGGGCTGCAGAGCCTTGGTGCCGACTTTCATTATGATGAGAAAGAGAACCTTTATGTCGTTGACGCCTCGAAGCTGAAGGGATGTTATATGCATCTCGATGAAGCCTCTGTTACCGGAACAGCTAACATTGTGATGACATCCGTACTGGCAGAAGGCACAACCACGATCTTCAATGCTGCCTGCGAACCATATATTTTTCAGTTATGTAATATGCTTGTAAGCATGGGGGCAAAGATCTCCGGTATTGGTTCCAATTTGCTGACTATTGAAGGTGTGAGTAAGCTAAAAGGCTGTGATCACACATTGCTGGCTGATATGATAGAAGTGGGCAGTTTTATTGGCCTCGCTGCCATGACCCGGTCTGAGATTACCATTAAAGGTGTGAACTATGAACGACTCGGTCTGATCCCTACTATATTTGAGCGTCTGGGAATCAATATTATCAGAAAGGATGATGATATTTTTATCCCCGAGCAAGCATCTTATGAGATTGAAACCTTCATGGATGGCTCCATTCTCACCATTGCCGATGCACCCTGGCCGGGGTTTACACCCGACCTCATCAGCATCGTTCTTGTTGTGGCCACACAGGCTAAAGGCAGTGTTCTCATTCACCAGAAAATGTTTGAGAGCAGGCTCTTCTTTGTCGATAAGCTTATTGATATGGGTGCACAGATCATTCTTTGTGATCCACATCGTGCAACCGTCATAGGCCTCAACAGGCAGTATCCCTTGAAAGGTATTTCCATGACTTCTCCCGACATACGGGCAGGAGTGGCTTTGCTTATCGCTGCACTATCGGCAGAAGGGAAAAGTACCATCCACAATATCGAACAGATCGACAGGGGATATCAGAATATTGATAAGAGATTGCAAATCCTGGGTGCCGATATTCGTCGTACAGATACATAATACATGCCCGGCATGCTTCTGCCAATTTGTCTTGTTTAAGTATCGTGGCAGGTGTTTTGATTAAGCATGTCTGTAATATTGATTTATAAGAAGATTAACAGAATGTCAGAAGAAAAGAAAACAAAGGATCAGCCCACCTCCGCTAAAACTAAGGTGGAAGACGAATCCCCCTCCGTTGAAGCTATGGCGGACGAAGGGGATAAAGAGGTGCCTGTAAAAAAGACCACCAGAAAAAGCAGGAAGAAAGCATCTCCAAAAAAGAAAGATAAGGATGCGGAGAAGTTGGAGGAACTTGGGCGGAAGCTTGAAGAAATGAACGACAAGCACCTGCGCCTGTTTTCTGAGTTTGATAACTTCAGGAAAAGGACTCAGAAAGAAAAGCTGGAGCTTTATAAAACAGCCTCTGAAGATGTAATGCTTGCCTTGCTGCCTGTACTCGACGACTTTGAGAGGGCACTCAAAGCTGTAGAAGACAATGGAGCTGATGAAAACCATAAAGAAGGTATTGAGCTGATATATAATAAGTTTCATAACACCTTAAAGCAGAAAGGCCTGGAGTCGCTGGATTCTATGGGAAAGGAATTCGACACTGATTTTCATGAAGCCATCACCAAGATACCTGCTCCGGAACCGGACATGAAGGGAATGGTTGTGGATGTTATTGAAAAAGGCTATAAGTTAAACGATAAGGTTATCCGCTTTGCCAAGGTTGTTGTTGGTAGTTAGCAGAAGATATATATTATACAATGTCGAAAAGAGATTATTACGAAATACTTGGTGTTGAACGGAATGCGTCGGAACAGGAGGTAAAGAAAGCCTATCGTAAGATGGCACTTAAGTATCACCCCGACAAAAACCCCGATGATCCGAGTGCTGAAGCTATGTTCAAGGAAGCTGCTGAAGCGTACGAGGTATTAAGCAATGCTGAAAAGAAAGGCCGCTACGATCAGTTTGGCCATGCCGGAATGAGAAATGGTGCCGGCGGATTTGGCGGTGGCGGTATGAGCATGGATGATATCTTCAGCCAGTTTGGCGATATCTTCGGTGGTGCTTTTGGCGGTGCTTTCAGTGGATTTGGTGGCGGCCGTTCACAAACACGCCGTCGCGTGAACAGAGGTAGCAATATCAGGGTGAAAGTTGCCCTTACCCTACAGGAGATCGCAAACGGAGTTGAGAAAAAGATTAAAGTCAGTAAATATATCGGCTGTAAGTCGTGTGATGGCACCGGAGCAAAGCATGGGTCAGCATATGGTACCTGCAATACATGCCACGGCACTGGCCAGGTGGTTCAGGTAACCAATACCTTCCTCGGACAGATGCAGACAGCTTCAACTTGCCCGAGCTGTCATGGTGAAGGGAAATCTATCACCGATAAGTGCCCGCAATGTGCCGGACAGGGTGTGACACGTGGTGAAGACATTATCACCATTCAGATCCCCGCAGGGGTGGAAGAAGGCATGCAGCTTTCAGTTACAGGAAAAGGCAATGCCGGGGCCCGTGGTGGCATACCCGGCGACCTGCTGGTGCTCATTGAAGAAAAGCCTCATCCTGAGCTCATCAGAGATGGACGTAACCTGCTATATGAAAAATATATCAGCATCAGTGAGGCTGCCCTCGGGGCTACTGTTGAAGTGCCTACCATTGATGCCAAAGCAAGGATCAAGATACAGGCAGGTACGCCGGCAGGCAAGATGATGCGCCTGAGAGGAAAGGGAGTGCCTGATGTAAATGGCTATGGCAGAGGAGATATGCTGGTCACCATTAATGTTTGGATACCTAAAGAACTGACAAAAGAAGAAAAAGGTATCCTTGAACGGCTTAGCAATGCAGAAAACTTTATACCGAATCCGAGCAGTAAGGATAAGAGCTTCTTCGACAGAATGAAAGAATATTTTCAATAACCAAGCGTTTTCATAGCATGGCCCTTTTTGTTACAGAAAATGTAAGTAAGTATTACGCCGGACATGTTGCCCTGGATAAGGTGAGCATTGAGGTGCCTCAACAAAGCATTTTTGGATTGCTGGGCCCTAATGGTGCGGGGAAAACTTCCCTGATAAGGATTATCAACAGGATAACAGGCCCTGACGAGGGGAAACTCTTTTTTAAGGGTGAACCGCTACAGGCAAAACACATTCATAATATTGGCTATTTACCCGAAGAACGCGGCCTGTACAGAAAGATGCGTGTTGGTGAACATGCATTATACCTGGCACGCCTGAAAGGACTTACGAAGCAGGAAGCTACTAACAGACTCAGGGAATGGTTCGAAAAGTTCGGGATCGAGCACTGGTGGCATAAAAGGGTAGAGGAGCTATCGAAAGGGATGCAGCAAAAGGTGCAATTTATTGTCACTGTGCTGCATGAGCCAAAACTACTGATCTTTGATGAACCTTTCAGTGGCTTCGATCCCATCAACGTTAGCATTTTAAAAGAAGAGATACTCAGACTCCGTGACAAAGGAGCCACCATTATCTTTTCAACACACAACATGGAATCGGTAGAAGAGCTTTGCGATCATATTGCCCTGATCGATCGTTCACACAAAATACTGGATGGGAAAGTTACTGACATCAAAAAACAATATCGATCACAAACATACCGGATTGCTTTTGAACATTTCGATGGCGTGATCTCCGATTATCTGCAAAATGGGTTTTCGATTATTGATGAGGGCGAGGATGAAGACCTGCGCTTTGCCAGTGTCAGGCTTAATAATGGAATGGAGTCAAAGGACCTGTTGAGAAGGCTTGCTCCTCATGTGAATATCCATACCTATAATGAGATCATCCCTACCATGAACGACATATTTATTTCGGTAGTTAAAGAAAACGAAGGTAAATGAAAAAAATCTGGCTGGTCATACAAAGAGAATACATGACGCGGGTCCGCAAGCGGTCGTTCATCGTGATGACTATCCTGGGGCCTATCCTTATGGCCTCTGCCTTTGTAGTGCCTATGTACCTGGCCTCTCTCAGTGATGATGAGACAAAGATGGTAGGCGTGCTGGATGAAACCGGATGGTTCTATAATAAGTTCAGCGATACTGAAGAGTTTGAGTTCAGGTATACTTCACAGGACCTCGAAACCGCGAAAATTGAAATGGTTGAGAAGGATGAGTTTGCGCTTCTTTACGTCCCCAGGAGGGAACTAACGGTGCCCACTTCTGCCATCCTCTATTCCCTGAAGCAGCCTGGCGTAGACATGAAAAGCTATATCAGCAATGTAATGTCTAAAGAAGTGGAAAACCAGAAGCTCAGGATCAACCTGGATGAGATGGACCTTTCGGAAGAGGACAGGGCAAAAGCCATGAAGCTGCCCGAATTGATTAAGACCAACGTCCATGTAAGCACTATGAAGATCGATGAAACCGGGGGGGAAGAAGAGACTTTTACCGAGATCATGATGGCAGTTGCATTTGCTACCGGAATGATCATTTATATGTTTATATTTATTTTTGGTGCACAGGTGCTGCGTGGAGTGATGGAAGAAAAGACCAGCCGCATTATTGAGGTGATCGTGTCTTCTGTGAAACCATTTCAGCTTATGATGGGTAAGATCATTGGCATTGCCATGGTGGGATTAACGCAGTTTCTGCTGTGGATCGTCCTGACCTTTGCCATTGTAAGCATATTTCAGATCTCTTTTGAAGACCAGATGACAGGCCCTGATGTACGGATGGCAGTCACACAGCCGGGCGCTGAAGTACAGGCAACTTCCATGGATGGCTCTGAAATTGGCCGTGTCTTTGAGATTATAGATTCGATTCAATATGACGTTATCCTGATAGCCTTTCTGTTTTTCTTTCTTGGAGGATATCTGTTATACGCTGCCCTCTTTGCTGCTATTGGTTCAGCCGTAGATAGTGAAACTGATACACAGCAGTTTATGCTGCCTGTTACGCTGCCCCTGTTTTTAGCATTTATTGTTGCCAATATAGCTGTTTACGATCCTGACGGACCGGTGGCATTTTGGTTCAGCATGATCCCTTTTACTTCTCCGGTAGTGATGATGGCACGTATTCCTTTCGGGGTTCCAATTACACAGGTGTGGATCTCTGCCGGCCTCCTGATCCTGGGTTTTGTCTTTACCACCTGGTTCGCAGCCCGCATATACCGCACAGGCATACTGATGTACGGAAAAAAGGTGAATTACCGGGAGCTGTGGAAGTGGATAACCTATAAGCATTAATGATGAGATCTCAATGATTAATTCCTAATAACTAAGAATTAGGATATCATCACCCGAACGAGCCCGAAGGGCAAGCGAGCCTTACCATCCCGAAGCAAGCACATCCACAATATGAATGGTTTTAATAGGAAGTTTATGTTTGTCGATATAGCCTTGCTGATGCATGAGGCATGAGGAATCGGTGGAGACGATATATTCAGCTCCTGTGTTCAGGGCGTTTTCTATCTTCTGTTCAGCCATGGCTGTGGAAATAGGCTCGTTCTTAACGGCGAAGGTGCCTCCAAACCCGCAACAAACATCTGTGTCTTTCATCTCCACAAGGTTTAAACCTTTTACGTTGGCAAGTAACTTGCGGGGTTCATCCTTGATCTTGTATTCACGAAGAGCAGCACAGGAATCGTGGTAGGTGACCGTATGCATGAAGGTGGCGCCTACATCTGTTACCCCAAGCTTGTTCACCATAAAATCAGTAAACTCATAAATATTTCGTTGCAACTGCTTGTATTCTATGTGCAAAGAGGTGTTGTGAAAGAGCTCGTGAAAATAGTTTTTAACATATCCTGTGCACGAAGCTGTGGGGCCCACGACAGGCCTGTCGTTAGGAAAGTCTTTGATAAATTTACTTCCGATGGCTTTGGCTTCTTCCCAGAATCCACTGTTAAAGGCCATCTGTCCGCAACAGGTCTGCTCAGGATTATAATGTGCCTCATGCCCCAGTTTTTCCAGTATCCTGATCATGTTAAAACCGGTTTCAGGATAAAACTGGTCAATAAAACACGGAATGAAGATATCAACGGTCATGTGAAAGTAATTATCAGGCAAAAATAGCATTTTTTAAACACAGACTTGTTAAAACAACCTGCCAACTGCTTTAACTCAACCAACTCAACCAACTCAACCAACTCAACCAATTCAACCAATTCAACTAATTCAACACTTTCTGAAGTTCCCTCCAAAAACCCGGATACGACTTGCTAACCACTTCTGGATTATTAATGGTGACAGGTGTCCCCAGGATA
>JBDLIJ010000154.1:0-7569 GCA_039714935.1 Bacteroidota bacterium
AATTTTAGAATGCATCTTATTCCGGTTCTGCTGGCATTTTTTGTTATGAGTTTTGTCGATTTGGTAGGAACGGGAGTTGATGAATTAAAACAGAGCGCGGAAACACCCAGGTATATTCTTCAATTAATTCCCTTTGTGGCGTTCATATGGTTTTTTCTTTTGTCGGTTCCTATTGGTATATGGCAGGACAAGATTGGGAAAAAGAAAGCCCTCAACATAGGCATATTCATTACGGCTATTGGCCTTTTTGTGCCTGTTTTCGGAAATACTATATCAATAATACTGGTGGCATTTGCTTTACTTGGTATTGGGAATACAATTGTTCAGGTTTCGGCTAATCCGCTTTTAATGGATATTGTGCCCACTAAAAGATCTTCCAGCTATATGAGCTTTTCGCAGTTTGTTAAATCAATAGGTTCCATGATCGGACCCTTTGTGGCAGCTGTCATTGGTCCGAAATTAGCTGTGTTATTAGGCGATCATTCTACTGAAGGCACGTGGCGTTATGGCCTGTACCTTTTTGGTGTTATAGCTATTCTCTCATGGGGCTGGCTTTCTTCAGTAAAAATTAATGAGACTCAGTTTGAAGGTAAGAGAGCAACCTTCTCCTCCTGTTTTAAATTGCTTAGAAATAAGTTTATCCTGATGATGGTAATGGGAATATTCCTGGTGGTAGGAATTGATGTTGCCATGAATTCGAATATTGGGAATTTCCTTGAATATAAGATTGGTATCGATACCGAAGCTGCAAAATATGGCAAATCCATGTATTTCTTTGCCAAGATGATTGGTACTTTTATTGGCGCAATTTTATTGACCAGGTTACCGTCGAAAGGCTTTTTGATAGGTTCATCTATCCTGGCCATTGTTTCTCTGCTGGCTCTGGCATTTACGCCTAATGCTATTTTTGCGTGGGTAATCATATTTGTAGTAAGCCTGGGAGTTTCTAATATTTTCCCGCTTATTTTTTCTATTGCAGTGAGGAAAATGCCTGACAGGTCCAACGAAATTTCAGGACTGATGATGATGGCTATTAGTGGTGGCGCACTTATACCTTTCATCGTTGGCTTAAGCATGGAATTATGGTTGCCGGGTGGTATTTTTATTCTGGTGGGCTGTGCCGTATATCTGTTATTTGTCGGATTGTCGCGTCAATTGAACTTAGAAGGGGACGCTTAATTTGACAATATATACAGGCCTACATAATTTTGTTAATATCAAATAATATCGGCATATCACGTTCAAAATCAAATAGTGTCTCTTTCCTGAGCTGATAATAGTTGCGCCAGTACGAGCGTAGTGCATGGTAGTATCCCTTGAGTGCATTGTCGTTGTCGATCTGGGCATTGTTGAGTTCCAGGACGTCGTTTACCTGGCCAATCATATAACGTTTTTGTGTTACCTCAAAACGCTTTTGAGCTACCGTATCTGCCTTGGCTGCAATCCTTAGCTGGTTCTCCTGCATATTGAACTGCATCACTTCGAGGAAGATATTTTGTTCAAAGTCAATCTCTTCCTGTTCTACCGATGTGAACACTAGTTCTTCCATGGATTCGGCCTTTTTAATATTTCCTTTGGCAGATCCCCAATCCAGGATTGGTATGGTGAAATCAAGGATTACCTTCTGTGCATCCCCCGGCTGTGTATATGCTCCCGGGATTGTAGCTCCATGTTGTTCAAGTCCGAATTCTGCACTGATGTTGGCATCGAAGCGGCCTGTCATCTTTGCTGCGTTTACCATGCTTTGAGCCTCCAGCCTTCTTTTTTCAAAATCAAGGGCAGAAGAAGTATTGTACTTAGCTTCATCCAGGGCCTTGTCAGCAGAGATCGTAAAGAATTCCACTACTACTGGCGGAACAAGCTCGATAGGCACATCGTCTTTTATCCTCAGATAAGATTTTACCTTGAAGAGGTTGTTCTCGAAATCAAGCTCAGCCTGTTCAACAGCAGCCTCGGCCTTGAGAAAGTTCAACTCCAATTGCAGCAAGTCATTTTCGGCAATTTTCCCCAGTTGATAACGGCCCAGTGCTATCTTGTACAGGGTGTCGTAGTTGTGCATATTCTTTATTGCGATCTGCATATCGATCTGTGCCTGTAGCAGGTTAAAGAAGTGATTCGTTGCCACGATGGCTATCTGCTCAACATCTTCCAGGTACTTGCGCTTGGCCAATTCATATTTTAAGGGCTCAATATGGCGTTCCCACTTAAATGAGTTGTATTTGAACAAGGGTTGGTCAAACCTGACATTCACAATATTTGCTGAATATGATGGTTTACCATCTTCAAGGGTAAAATCATCAAGCCTGCCAAGGCTGCTATTCAATGATATCCTGCCCCCGGTGAAGCCGATCCTTTGTGAGAGTGATAATTCAAGATTGGCATCCGACTGGTTTACTTCCCTGTATTTTTTGGTTCCGTCGTCCTGTGTAATGGGAGTAATTGATCGATTGTAAAATGGCGTAGTGCCATCCAGTACCAGTCCCGGAAGATATTCTCCTTTATAGGACCTGTATTCCCAGTAGCTTGACCTGAACTGATGTTTTGCGATCAGGGCATCAGGCGACTGCTGATGAGCCATATAGATGACGTCATCAAGAGAAAGATAATTGATGTCGCTTTCCTGGGCATGCATACGTGAAATATGCAGGCTTCCTAAAAGAAGGAAGAAGATAAAAAAGGATCTGATGTTCATAACCGGATTCTTCAATAGGTTTTTATTCATAACGCAGTGATTCAACGGGATTCTGGTTAGCTGCTTTACGTGCAGGCATGTAGCCAAAGGTGATCCCGATGGCGGCTGACACACCGAAGGACACTACAATAGAAAGTATTGAGATGATCGTCAGGATGCCTGTAAATTCTGTAATGATCTTGGCAAAGGAAACACCCAGGATGATGCCGATAAAGCCGCCGGTAATACTGATGAGGGTAGCTTCTGTAAGAAATTGCGCTATAATGTCACGCTTTGTAGCCCCGGTGGCCCTGCGTACGCCTATCTCTCGTATTCGTTCCATCACTGATGCAAGCATGATGTTCATGATGCCAATACCACCAACCAGCAATGAAATGCTGGCAATAACACCAAGCACAATATTGAATATGTCTTTTGTATGCTGCTCCTGTTTTAGCAATAATTCCGGTACCGTGATCTCAAAATCTATAATTTCTGAGTGTCTTCTCAGGATCATCTTCTGCAGTAAAGTGGTAGTCACATCAAGGTTTTCGCTATCATCAACCTGGACCACAAGCTTGTCAAGCTGGTTTTTGTTTGTCTCATCATCAGTGCCACCACTGAAGGAGGATGATATGATGGCCCCATGGCCCATAAAGACCACTGAGCCTCCTCCGCCTCCAACATCACTTCTGTTGATCACCGAACGGTCTTTATACCGCAATAAAACCGTTTGTAGCGGTGCGTAAATATTGTTATTATAGTCGCTGATACCCAGGTCTTCCGATGTTCCTGTGGCCATCTTCATGCTTTCCAGTATGCCAACAACCTTCAGCCATATATTGCCGCACTTGATATATTTTCCAATAGGATTTTCGGCAGGAAAAAATTTCGATTTTATCGTTGGTCCTATAATGCATACCGGACTTCCATTTGCAAGCTGCATTTCGTTAAACATTTGCCCCTCTTGCATTGGGAGACTGTATACCTGAAAGAAGTCCGGTGTTACGCCTTTAAGCGTGGCCTTCTTTCGTATCCCGTCTTTAATAATAAATGTTTCGTAGGTAACTTCCGGGCTGACACGTACAACGGTTGGGATGATCTCTGCTATGCTTCTGGCATCTTTTAAGGTGAGCCCTGGCGAATACTTGCCTTTCAGTGTTTTCCCTTCGTCCTCTTCCCCTGTAGCAGCTTCATTATCAAGGATGGGAGTGATCTGTATATTGTTGACACCAACCATTTTGATCTGTTCCAGTATTTCCTGCCTGGCACCATTTCCGATGGCCATCATGGCGATCACGGCAGCAACTCCGAAGATGATACCCATGGCAGTGAGAATTGACCGGAATTTATTTGCCAGAACGGCATCAATGGCAATATTCAGAATGTGATAATATCGTTCCAAATTCGAATTGTTTGATTATCAGTTTAGCGGCCGCAGCCACCGTGAAATTATGGAGCAATGCAAATTTAGTTAAATAATTCAACACTCAACCCTCCATCCATAACCCATAATTAAGAATCAAGCATCAAGGGGAGATATCCTGGAGAATGCTTCCATCACTCCCTGAACATATGTTTTGGAAACAAGTAATGAAATGGAGGGATCACTATCCAGTTCCAGATGCAGGCCATCTTTTTCTTTGCGTATGATCCGCACCTTGTCAAGATTAACCATATAGGAGCGATGACAACGAATAATGCTGCTGTCTTTAAACTGAATCTCAAAATGGCGCATAGCGTTTCTCACCATGAATTTCTTTTCTTTCCCGACATGGAGGTAATGAATGCTAACGTAATTATCTGCCGCTTCAAGGTACAAGAGGTCCTGATGCAGAACTGATAATCTTAAAGTGCCCTTTTCATCCCTGAAGGGAATCATTCCCGTCCCTGGATTTCCCGGAGGCAGATCATTTTCTTCCAGTTGCTGAAGTTTGATCGACTTATCCTGCCATGAAAAGAAAAGCCATAAAATAGTATATGGCAGGAGTATTACCAGAGAAGTGTTCTTCATGCTAACGCTGGCGATTTCCATAAAATCTCTAGGGTCAGCAAGGATGAATTTAACATAAATAGAATATACAAAGGCCATCACCAGTATCTCCAGGAATACCCATAAAACATACTGTCCGTAATTCAATGTTTTATGTCGACTATAGAAATACATGATGATGCGGCTGATGACCACAACAAGCATCCCTGTCAGGATAACGAAGCTTGAGTATAGGAAAAGCCTGATCCCACTCAGTTCCAGATAGGTGTCAACTCCAAATGGGTCGTAAATATTGATGAAAGCCAACGCAAATACAGCTGTATAGATCAATAGTTTGACAAGATTACCCTTTCGGGTGAGGTAAGCTGGTATGGCTTTCTCGTAAAATTGCATGTTGGATGTGTATAATGGTTGGTTCAGGTAAACAAAGGTAAAAAAAATGCTGCCGCTTTTCTCACATGCCCTATTTGCTCTTTAATATTTCACCCCTGTATATTGTTTTTCGCCCCTGTATGCCTGTTCTGGTCACCTTGCCCGGGCCTGCATCCCAAATATTTGACAACTTCAGTTTTGATTCAGAATTTTGTTGAAAATACTTTAAGAAAATGGATGGATATACAGAAACCTATAAGCGTTTAGGTAAGATTTTCTCACTTGATGCTACAGAAAGAATAAAGCAGTCGGGGATTAGTTTCCGGACCTTCGGGTTCAGTTCAGAGTTTACACGGCATTTGCCTGATTCTTCTGATATTCCGGCCATGGAAAGGGATTTTCTCACTTCTTGTCCTGATACGGATATCAGTGAAAATATTGATTTTCGCTATCCTGTTTTTCTCCCTCAGACTTACAGGCAAACCAACCGGGCCATTATTCTTTTGCATGGGTTGAATGAAAAAAGCTGGGATAAATACCTGCCATGGGCCAGAGAGCTTGTATTACGCACCGGACATGCAGTAATACTGTTTCCTATTAGCTTTCATATGAACCGCTCTCCGTCAGAATGGATTGAGCCACGCAATATGGCAGGTCTGAGCCGACTCAGAGAAAATAAATATAATGATCAGGAGTGTTCCACTTTTGCGAATGCTGCCATCAGTGAGCGTCTCGACAATATGCCTGAACGATTTGCCCTTTCCGGCTTTCAGAGTATTATGGATCTCCTTAATTTGGTAAATCATATCAGCTCCGGTAAACACCCACTATTCAAGGAAGACGCTGAGATCCACTTCTTTGGGTATTCTATCGGGGCTTTTTTAGCACAGGTGCTGATGATTGCCAACCCTGAAGGCATCTTTAACAAGTCCCGTTTTGTATTATTTGCCGGCGGCACGGTCTTCAGTCACATTAATGGCATATCAAAGTATATTCTTGATAAACACGCTTTCGAGCAA
The DNA here is from genome assembly GCA_039714935.1 of Bacteroidota bacterium. GTDB lineage: Bacteria > Bacteroidota > Bacteroidia > Bacteroidales > B18-G4 > B18-G4. Next base: position 6,056 of record JBDLIJ010000154.1, read on the forward strand.
TTGCGTAAATATTATCTCAACCAGAGCAGTTGGAGAAGGCATACCCTTGACGCTTATGTTAAAGCGATGAATGTTAAAAACATTGCCAGGGCTTTCATGGCCATGTTGTCACCAGAATACTTCAACTCATTGAGGGAATCCGTATTTTCTGATTTCAGTGACAGGATGTTGGTTTATGCCATGAAGGAAGATAAGGTGTTTCCGGAGAAGCATATTATGGAAAACTTTAGTCGCTCCGGCGTTTGGGTAAACCAACTCGACTTCCCTTATGATTATACGCATGAAACTCCCTTTCCGGTGAGTGCCGACCCGGCATTGTCAAATAAGGTAGACCAGAGTTTTGACATGCTCTTTAAGGAAATTGGCCATTTTCTGCGTGATGAAAGCAATTATGATTTCTCAGGTTTCTGATCAATGCTTATTGGTAGTCCTCGGCTTTCTTCGCAGCCAATATCCGTAGTCCGATAAAGGTAAACATGAAGCCCGTCATTGCCAGGGGGGTGATGATCATAAGGCCTTCTGTTGCATCTCCGCCAAAAACGCCAAGCCTGAAAGCCATGATAACACTGAAAGTGATGATCATTAGTCCTCCTATGATCTCCCATCGCCATGCAATGACCCAGAGAAGAAAAATGATCAGCCAGGGGATCAGGCTTGTGTAATTGTCTAATAAACCTGCAAAATTTCCATGTTCCTGCACCCCTGTGATGATGCCAAAGGTGATCCAGAACAAAGTAACGATCACAAGCGCAACGCGTGCAACACGCCTGCACCGCCTGACACAGTTTTCTACGGCACTAAGATTAGTTGATTCAGTCATAAGATGTAGTTTTTGTAGTTGCGTATCCATTTGTGATCCACCAAGATCACTTTACCCCAAGCACTCCAAGTACTCTAAGTACTCTAAATACTTTAAATACTTTAAATACTCTAAGTACTCTAAATACTCTAAATACTCCAAGTACTTACCAACGGTAAATATACAAAAATCTAAATATGTAAGAATAAAAATATTTAATCCTCTCCGTCCACAATCAGGTAGATGTCCTCATTGTCGCGTTTCATAAGGTATTGCTCCCTGCCAAATTTTTCTAAGGTAAGTGTGTCAGTGATCAGTTCAAAGGTTGCCTGCCGATCTTTTTCAATTTCTGTTATGTAATACTCTTTCTCGTCTTCCAATTCGTGCAGGGTCCTGTTTAGCCTGAATTGGGCAATGAAATTGTTATTGTCAAAAATAAGCATCCAGACCAGGAAGATCATCAAGGTGATAAAATACTTGTTATTGAGCCGGTGTAGGAGATTGTTGAACATGTACTACAAAAGTAGATAATGTTTGTTTTGCTTTTAAGGGCCTGGAGTAATTTGTTATAGACATTTGGATGTTAATAAACCTGGAAGGCTTTGGGTTTTGAGTTTTAGGCGTTGGACTAATTCCCAATTCAACCAATTCAACCAATTCAACCAACTCAACCAATTCAACCAACTCAACCAACTCAACCAACTCAACCAATTCA
>JBDLIJ010000155.1:0-7488 GCA_039714935.1 Bacteroidota bacterium
TCAACCAGCGATTGATACGCACGGAAGAGGGAAAGTATCACCAATATATTGGCCCTTAAGGTCCTATTTCATAATGAGTATGCACCCTCAAAATTTCCGTAAATTTTCATATGCTTTTAAGTCTCCAAAAGATGTGTGAAAAAAATAAACGGCTGTTTTATTTCCCTAATATTAAGGAAAATAATATTCATCGTGAATACTTATAACGTTGGTAGACATTAAACTTGAATGGCAAAGTTGTAATAATGAACTATTAGAAGAGATAAATACGGGATGCCCTAAAATTCAAAAAAGATTTGAAGGGTTAAGGATAAGTTTTTTCTTGACTGTTTGTTTCAAAGATATATTGGGTGTTAGTATTATGCATAATTATGCTGTTTAGTATAAGATTTCATTGATTCTTTTCCTTTGTTTATGGTTTTTGTTTCACCCTGCAGCATACTGGATGCTGTTGCTTAGAGAAAGGCTCAATTAGTATCAATTGTGTAAAGCAGACGGTTGTTTATTAATGCAACCACATAATCTTTATCCTGACATTTGTGGTAAGGCGGAGCCGTCCTAAACAGTCCTCCCGCTTCAGCGACGGGTTCGGTGTCTTTAATTCTTCAAATAAACATTAATATAATGACTCCCCATAATCTGGAATGTTCAAATTTGGACAAAATTGAAGGAGGCGGGCTTTTTTATCTTTAAGAGCCATTAACTGCGTTACATCTCCAGATCTCTGTAATACGATTTGATTTTTCATTTCCGACCGGCGATATGCTATGGCCTTCTCAGCCCATTCACTCACTAAGAAATAAATAGCTAATAATTCCATATCGACGTCTTTCCCCATACTTTTTGGGTCTATCTGTTTAAAATCTAGTGAGTCCTGCAGTTCGGCTATATTGTCGATCTTTGGTATCATCGGGGATATCATATCTATTAGGCTCTGGCATAAGCTACAATAATTTTCATCTATTTGATATTTTGCAGATGATTTTTTGTTGTTCTGGCAATTAAGAGTTTCTATAGCCTCCCGTGCCCTTGTCCTTAGTCCTCCATCTGTAGAGGACATAAACAAATCTGTTAAGACGTCACATGCCCTTTTATCACCATATAATGCTAACCCCTGAATAGCACACTTCCTTATGATAAGTTTTTCATGTTTAAGAGCTTTGATAAGCGAGTCAAAGTCTTGGCCCTTTTCACAATTAGAAATATACATTCTCCAACTTTTTTTTGGGGATTGCTTATTTTCATCTTGAATTGAAACATCAACTTTATCTTCAATAATAACTGGAGTATTGCTGAAATGTTTCACTCCGTCCTCATCTATCCAAGAATAAATTTGAGCCAAACAGTTACTACTCATTATCAAAGATAAAATTGCTATAATAATAAGGTGAACTTTTTGTTTATTCATCGTTTTATCCATTAATTATTAATTGACAACAACGTAACTATCTCATTTATGAAGTAAAGGATAAGGTATTTGCAAATACTTTTCTGCCTTTTGTCAAGATGAACATATTTTTTCTTCCCTGGCAGAGCAAGCCAGGGAAGAAACAGGGTTTATTGCACCACAACGGGTTTAGAGGACTGGATTGGAATAACCGGAATGATTTTTGTTATTGTTGCCCCGGTATCATCCGGCAGGCTTTCCAGTATTATTCTCAAGGCCTGGATTTCAATAATTTCGTACTCCCCGGAACCTATGACATCCCCTGCGGTCAGGGCAGCAGTCTCTCCATCAGGGGATTCAAGCAATACGGTCTGGGCATCAGGATCTGCTTCAATCACTTTTAACTCGGTTACAAGATAACTACTGAATGCAGTATCATAGGCCAACAAGGCTGAACTGCCGAAAATAACGACTGCTAGTATGATTATTGTGATCAGGCTTTTTAATTTATTAATATTCATTCTATCCTCTCCTTTGTATTTTCTTCAACAATTCTTATAAAATCATTTTCCATATGCTGGTGATGTTCTTCTGTGGAAGGTTCACCAAGATCTGCAAACTGCTGATTGAAACTTATATCTTCCAGGTAGAACGGATCGGGTATTGCAATACCCACTTGTTGAAACAAAAAGTGAATATTATCAATAACTATGGTGCCGGGGGTAAAAATATAATGAGCTTCCAGGCCGGTTCCCCAATTTATATCCTGCCCTTCCAGGGAAAACATAAGATGACGTCCGTCATTAAATTTCAAGTGTATGTACTGCCATGCCGCAGTTGTACCCGGTGCGGCAGGCGGTTGCACATTTATTGACAAATCATCTACTTTGAACTGAATGTATGTATCAGGAGTAATTAATCTACTATTCAGTTCAGTAACACTTGTAATATCAAGATATGAATTATTACCTCTTGCTGTTGCATAGCCGGCATATCTTGTATTATTTTTGTTCAAAGCCCCGTTTGTGATGATATTTGATGTGGCTCCATTATCAGGCATGTCGCTTGCGACAGTATGGTTCCATGGATTATTTCCAGTCAGACCGTTATCCCATTCTTCATTAAATTTAATATTTTCTATTTTTTCGAATGAAAAAACTTTTCCTATTACTGCATTGTTCTCGTCGCCAAGAGTACCTTTAAAGGCAAGTCTGTATTTAAAAGTTTTATATTCCTCTATTGAAACAGATTCGGGCAAATATAAAAAAGTACTAAGTTCATCTTCATATTGAAGGCCCCCGTTTGCAACTTCAAATGTCGGGAATAATATATCGTCGCTTCCGTCAGCAGCGCCCCCTTCAGGCGTATATTGAATGGCAAAGGAAAAAGTTCCGTCTGTCATTGTCTCCTGGGTGGGGGTCATGTTTTTAATACGCACTTTGATGCCGTAAACTTCATTATAAAAAAGTACGGGCAGAGCTGTTACCTCCATTTTGCCGCGGAAAAAATAATCGAGAAGGGCACTGGAATATCCTACTGCCTTTGGAACAAGCTTGTCTGCATAACTTTTATAGACTACATCATCGAGTATAATGTCTATGGCTCCAACAGGATTTGGGTGATGGGTGTTTATATAAAAATAACTTAATGCTGCTATCGGTTCATTTAAGCCATCATTTTTCACCAAATATCTTACTGTTTCTCTTTTCCCGTCTTCTGCCCAAACCTCCCTTGGATCAATGGATGGATCATCCCAATTGGTCTCACTTAATGCCGGGTAATTATAATCTTCAAATAGGGTTCCTTCGCTTAAAAAATTGGCATTGGTATACTCTGCAAGGCCTACCAACTGCCCTTCCCGGGTATCTTCTGGGTTGCTTCCGTTATACACATTAATGTCAAACAGGGCTGTAATAGGAATTTTTGCCATGGGATGGTACTTTGCCTGACTAAATATCTCTAAACCGGGATTATGAGCTGTTCCATCATAATCTAATGATTTATATTCACTTAGAGTATATTTTTCAAAATGGGTGACACCCATCCAATCCGGAAACTTCACTTCAAGATGGGCATCATTTCTAACATGTGCAGGAACCGCCATATCCGATACCAAATGCATCAATTGCCCCAGATTGTGAAAAGTCAAAGCAAAATCCTGATCTATTTTAGTTTTAGAAACAGAGGTCAACGCTGCATGATATTTTTCCCTTGCGATTTGCCATGCTGCATCATTTGCCGGATCAGAAACAGGCTGTTGAGCCCATATCAGAGATGATTCAAGGGTTCCTCCAAATAATCCTGCAGTACTCCATGATTCAAGTGGATCATGGAAATGTTGAAAAGATCTAATGCCAGCATCTTCTTGAATTCCGCCTTCTCCTATCCATGTCAATATTTTTTTACCATTAAAATATTTATCCAAGGCTTCATCAAATTGCAGTTCTTTTTTCAGGTAATTACCTGTATAAGGCCCGAGAATTGATTGTCTGGCAGCATATTCATTAATGAGTGGATGCACATTATCTGATTCAAATGCATATGCTGGATGCGATGAAATGCAACATGTAATAGTTATTACTACAATTAAGTAGCGCATTATTAAATATATCGGTTTCATAATATTCTCCTATTGCTCTTTGTTATCAGGGATACTCTGAAGCTTTAAGAGGCTCAAGCCCCAGATATATTCTTTCCTGATTAGCTAATTTTTTAATAATTTTCATTTCCTCCAAGGGAGTCCTTCCCAAGTAGAGGCTTGATAAATTGTTCCTTCTCTCTTTTTTAGTGTTCAGTTTTGGCAGCCGGATAATTCGAATAATGCTTTTATTACCTACTTTAATACCATCCACACCAGAGTCCGGTGTAATGCTGGTTCCTTTGTATCTTGGGAATGCACCATATTCGGGTTTAAAAACAACTAAGCCTGCATATTCACCCCAGAGGCTAAAGAATCTGAACGTCGTAGCCCTGTAAGAGACATTAAATTCTCCGTTTTTATTCGTCAGGCATTCAACAGAACCCGCATAAGTGGAATGCCCTCCTCCAACATCAGGCGTACTCGTATGAAATCTTATATGAACGGCAGCTCCTTCAATGGGTTCCTCAGTTTGGGCATCAATAACCTTACCAATATACGGCCCGTACTTATAGGTGATAGTACATCCTGTCAAAGGAGCGATGACAAAAAACCATATCAGCAGATTAATAAAATTTCTCATATGAATTCTCCAAATATCTTTTAAAACTTATAAATTTTATATATACCATCCGTATCACGAGTCAAATAAATATAATAGGTGATCTGAGTTGGAACACCGTTTACATCCTCAGTCCTGTGGATACGATATTTGGCAATTCCGCTTTCAAAATATATCATTTCTATTGCTTCCATGTCATTGGCAAATGCAGATAGATCAGTGACATCCTGCATAAGTGTTCTATATTTATCTCTTGCACGTTCAATGAAATATGTGAGGGCATGTTCAATATCCCCGGATGCTATAGCAGTTTTCATCCCGCTCCATTTGCTTTGCAGAAGTGCATCCAGTGCAGTCGGGTCAAGTACCTCAACTGTAATTGTGTCGGTATGGACTACTGCCTGGTCATCAGTTGCATCTGCTGTAAAATAATATATCCCCGGTGTGGTTATGCGGATATTATATTCATCCTGAGTGCTGGAAATATACTCAACACTGCCCGGCCCTGTGTATGAAATATCAGAATATGCAAACCCAAAGGTTGCTCTTACTCGAATAGTTGTCTCAAAGGGAGAAACCCCGGATTCAGGAAATGATGATACGGTTATATAGTCTCCAACATCCTGTACCGTTACAATGCAGGTTTTGGTAATGGTGTTGCCCTCACTGTCCGTCGCTGTTGCAGTGATTGTGTTTTCACCGGGTTCAAGGGGGACATGGTTTGCCGTGAACTGATTGCCTTCGATTACAGCAAAGATACCGTTGATATTGATACCGGTTTCAAGTCCGGCAGAGCTGTTCACTGTCCCTTGTACCATGATGTCATAGCGGTTGATTATGGCATTGTCTGCTGGTGTTAAAATATTCAGGGACAGGGGGCTGACTGTAATGGTTATGCTCTGCTGAACTGTGCCAGCAAGGCCCTGGGCAGTCAGTGTGTATGTGGTGGCAGCAGCCGGTCTGACCGTTTCAGACCCGCTGGCGGATACTTCCCCGATACCCTTATCAATAGTGATTGTATCTGCATTGGAGACACTCCATGTCAAGGTCGAGGATTCTCCTGCTGATATGTTTTGGGGATCGGCATTAAAACTTATTGTTGGCAGGGGAATGACTGTCACGGCAGCCTGGGCAGTTATTGTTCCGCCGCTGCCTGATGCTGTAATGGTGTATGTGGTTGTAAGTGCAGGAGAGACTGATAATGAACCGCTGAGCGGCACACTGCCGATACCGTTGTCAATACTGACCGTGTCAGCATTGGAAGAGTTCCACGTTAAAGTTGCTGATTCCCCTGCTGCAATGCTCTGGGGCGAAACAGCGAAGGTTATTTCCGGAGCAGGGGCCACAGTTACGGTTGTTTGTGAAGCTGTACTTCCTCCGGTTCCGGTTGCCGTAATTGTATAGGTTGTGGTGACCAAAGGATATACATCAATGGAACCATTGACCGGTACAGTACCAACACCCTGGTCAATTGTTACGGTATCTGCATCGGTCGCAGTCCATGTAAGGGTAGAAACTCCACCTGATGATATGGCTGCCGGATCAGCACTGAAACTGACAGTGGGAGGAGGTACAACAGTTACAACTGCCTGGGCTGTTGCAGAGGCATCACTGCCGGTTGCAGTGAGGGTATATACGGTTGTTTCCGAAGGGGTTACCGTAACAGAACCGTTCAGGTCAACAATACCTATATCCGGCTCTATGGTACAGGTTTCAGCATTAATTGATGTCCAGGTCAGTACGGATGATTCTCCAATTGCGATATCACCTGGTGCTGCATCAAAGGAGATAACCGGCTGAGTAGTATTCCCCAATATTTCAATTGTCAATAGACTGCCGGGGTTGCTGGCCATCTCAACTGAAATCGTATTATTCGTAACAAGGCTTACGTTTTCTTCAAGCAGGTAAATCGTCTGGTTGAAATTATTGGGGCCGAATATCTCTATCCCGTTCAATGATACAGATGCGGTACTCACACCATCTGTTACCCGTTTTTCTCCGTTGTTATACCCATTTTTAACGATCAGCCTGGCCTGACCTGGCTGCGCGCTGAATGTATCAGATAAGTAATCAGACGCACCTGAACCTCTGATATACTGTTTTGGACCGAAAATGGTAACCTCTTGTGCGCACAAACTGCTTGCGAACAGCATTATCAATATGCAAAATAAGAACCGGGAAAAAATTTTCATCAACGTCCTCCTGTAATGATTAATATTTATTGGCTTTCATCGAATTTCAGATTTATTGCAAACCGTCGGCTTAACCTAATCTACGATTTATCGTTATAGGTCCATGAAATGGATACCCTTTTATCCCAAAATATAATTTTATGATTTTTTATAATAGTAAGGATACCAGTAAATGCTTTTTTGCCTTTTGTCAATAAATAGCTAAAAATTTTTTATGAATTTAAAAAATATACTATTCAATAACAAACAATACCTCAATAGCCTGTCAAGTTATTATCTAAATTCAGATTTTAAATTTCAATCCTTCCATGAACATTGATGGCACACTGAATTTTGATATGGTATCTGGATTATATTCTTTGCCGGATATAATTGCTTTTGCCGCAAGAATTCCGCTTTTAACTGCAGGGCCGATTCCCTCTCCCATATCAAGGGTGGCAAGGCCAAGGGCATCTCCGATTATAAATGTATTATCCTTATGGCATTGTAAAGATTTTTTCTTTAAAGAGTAAATATATCCCTTTGGTTTGATTTCAGCATCAGAAATTTTATCGGTCTGTTTTAATCTATTGATAAAAGAGTTCCAGTGTTCATTAATAGAGGTATTCTCCCTGTTTAATTTGTCAAGCTTTCCACCTATACCAATATTCAGATAACCTCCTGCTTTTGGGACAAACCAGGAGTATCCAGGCAGTCTGTTATTAAAAAA